>JAICRQ010000440.1 GCA_025966435.1 Anaerolineales bacterium
ATGACACTGGCGGGGCTGGCAATTGCGATCGGGGCGGTCGTGGATGATGCCATCGTGGATGTTGAAAATGTGGTGCGGCGCCTCCGGCGGCTTCGCCAGGAGGGCAGCACGCAGTCGACAGCGAGCATTGTCATGGAGGCATCGCTTGAAGTGCGCGGCGCCATTATCTATGCATCACTGATCGAGATCATGGCGTTGATGCCGGTATTCTTCCTGGAAGGTCTGTCGGGCGCGTTCTTCCGCCCACTTGCCACCGCCTATGTAGTGGCCGGGTTGGTCTCCCCGTTGATCGCCCTGACGGTCACCCCTGCGTTGGTCTATATCCTGCTCTCCAATGCGCCGATCGAACACCGCGCATCCCCCATTATCCCCTGGCTGCACCGTTTGTACGATCGCGTGCTGGGGCGAACGCTCCGCACACCGGGCATCTCCTATGGCACGGCGAGCGCCATTGTGGTGGCAGGGATCGTCGTGTTCCCGTTCCTGGGGCAGGAACTGTTGCCGTCTTTTAAGGAACGTGATTTCCTGATGCACTGGATCCTCAAGCCCGGCAGCTCCCAGCCGGAGATGTGGCGCATCACGGCCGAATCCTGCCGGGAGCTGATGACTATTCCCGGTGTACGCAACTGCGGCTCCCATATCGGGCAGGCGAAAAATGCGGATGAACCCTACGGCATCTATTTCACCGAGAACTGGATCAGCGTTGACCCGTCGGTGGACTACGACAAAACACTTGCCAGCGTCCAGGAGGTCGTGGATGGTTACCCCGGCCTGGTCCGCGATGTGCAGACCTACCTGAAGGAAAGGATCCGTGAGGTATTGACCGGGTCGAGCGATACAGTTGTCATCCGCATCTACGGACCCGAACTGCACGCGCTCGAGGATAAGGCTGAGGAGGTGCTGGCTGCCCTGGAAGGCATCCCCGGGGTGGTGGATCTGAAAAAAGAGCTCCATATGGAGCAGCCCCAGATCGAGGTCGAAGTGGACCTTGCTAAAGCCCAGCAGTATGGACTTAAACCTGGCGATGTGCGCCGGGCAGCCTCGTTCCTGATACAGGGTGAAGAAATCGGTGACCTGTTCTTCGGCGCAAAGATCTACGGCGTCAACGTGTGGACGCCGTTGGAGGCGCGCGACAGCCTGACCGATATCCAAAACCTGTGGATTGATACACCGGATGGCGGGCGTGTCCGCCTGTCTGAGGTGGCAGACGTCCGCATCGGCGCGGTTCCGAACGTCATCGCACGTGAAGACCAGTCCCGCAAAATCGATGTTTCCGCCAACGTGAAGGATCGCGATCTGGGCTCCGTTGCAGCCGATGTGGAGAACGCCCTGGGGAACGTTGACTTCCCGCTGGGCTATCATGCAGAGGTGCTCGGTGAGTTTGCAGAGCGCGAAGCGGCGCAAAGCAAATTACTGCTCGCCGGGTCCATTGCCGTTCTCGCGATCTTCTTCCTGCTGTATACGTCGTTCAATAACTGGCGCATGACGTTCCTGACCTTCTTCACGCTGCCCTGGGCGCTGGTTGGCGGTGCACTGGCAGCCTACCTGAGCAGCGGGATCATTTCGCTCGGCTCCATGGTCGGACTGCTCACTATTCTGGGCATCGCCACTCGCAACGGCATCATGATGATCAGCCACTTCCAGCACTTGGAGGAACAGGAAGGCGAGAAATTCGGCCCGGCGCTTGTCCTGCGTGGGGCACGCGAACGCATTGCGCCGATCATGATGACTGCCTTGACCACCGGGCTGGCACTGCTGCCCCTGATCCTCGCTGGCGATATCCCCGGGCAGGAGATCGAATACCCGATGGCGATCGTCATTCTGGGCGGTCTTGTGACTTCGACACTGCTCAATCTGCTGGTGGTTCCTACCTTGTATCTCCGCTTTGGAAAAGCGAAAGAGGCTACAGCAACGCCAGCATAAACGGAAAGACAATGCAAGAATCAAAAGGCGAGTCTGCAAGGCTCGCCTTTGCGTTTGTGTTCAAGCGACGCTCGCTGCACCGTGTCTGATTGGGACGACCCTCGTACAGCAAAAGAAGGAGAAGCGTGTTTACCCTCTCACTGTTTACTTTCTATTCTTGCATACGGAACAGAGAAGAATTGCGATTCTGCCAGAGCACGACTGAGGAAAGCCCTCGTAACCGTTGTGTTGGATTAGCGTCACGTATTTGCAGGTATTTTCGATTGTAGCTTGGCAAAGCTGTATTATCTGGAGGATATTCATGAGGAAGATTTTTTCTGGCCATCTGATTCTTGTCCTGATCCTGATGGCGGTTATGGGTCTGACGGCTGTTACAGCACGACGCGGTTTGCGTATTCTTAAGGAGAAGAAGGACAAAATTTCGATCCATGGCATTGTGTGCAATCACAGTTCTGCAGATCTTTGGCTGGCTGTAACAAGGAAAAAAAGGCCCAGAATATATGTACTGACTCCGGATCGCTGTACGAATTTCTTCAAGGAGGATGCGGAGGCGATCTGGGGTAAAGAGTGCACAAATGGTTCTTGCGAATATCAAGCCTGGAAACTGGGCGTCGGGCGCTTCGATGTCTACAATGCCGCAGACTCTCCTTCTGGCGTAGTTCTTCGCATCATAGGCTGGGGTGCCGGAAGCAGTTGGCATATCACTGAAGAGTGGCCCAAACCAGACCTTTCTGCTATTGGTTACTCACTTGTAAAATAAAGACCGGATGCCCAGGTCCTTCAGTCAAATCTATCCCAACCAGGCGATTGCCATTTGCACGCGCGAACAGGCGGCACAGCTGGGGGATTACGATCATCCTATTATCCAAGTGGACAGGCGCGCAGGTGTGATGCTCACCCATGAATGGCTGCCGGTAGTCCGCACATTGCATTCCCGCGGACACCCCAGGAACAAATCGAATACGACCAGGAATTGGCAGGGTTGCGAGCCGGTATAGATGAAGAAACCTTTGACCTGCTCTGGGCAGAGGGACAGTCCATGAGCATGGACGAGGCGGTTGATTTCGCAATGAGTGAAACTGATGAGTGCCTCTTCGTTTACCCCTATACATCGGCGCGTTATTGTTTGCGCAAAAGTACTACGATGGTGTCCCTGTTGGGATGCAAATGGTAAAGGGACTGTAAAGCTCCTGCGTCATGTTGCGAGCTATACTACGAGGGGGGAACGTTCGGGGAAGTTTTGGATCATAGCGCATAAAAATGATTGAAATAGAATAGCCAAGGATATAGGGAGAATATAGCCAGCATATAGGCGCCTTATAGAAAGAGCGAAGGAAAGGCGAACTAACACCGAAGCGCCCGGCATCGGCTTCGGGGAATCCCTGCCTGCTGTCTCTTGGGATTTCCCCCATTGGGGATTGCAGAATAAAAACTTACAATGTAATAAAGTCGGAGCCAGGTTGTGTACGCCTGGCTTCATAATCTGCTTTAATTTCTTCGTAGTCACGAATTGGAGTCGCACATGCCACAGTCATCCCGTCCCGGTATACTTCCCGTGCACCGATATACATTTGTCCCATGACGCCGGGGTCAGGGGCAACCATTCGAGGATCAATTGGCTCAACCGGCTGTGCCGGTCTTAGTGATATTTGTTCCATTTGATAATCGTG
>JAICRQ010000302.1 GCA_025966435.1 Anaerolineales bacterium
CATCCCATCCTAATGCGATGGCACAAGCCAGCGGGTCGTGCAGGAAGTTGATAATGTCATCCGGAAGACCTTCGCAGCTTTCTCCATATTTTGTTTCGTTCTGCTCATCCGCAGCGAATGCTTCCGCTTGCCTGGCAATAAGCTGCCCTAATCTTCCGGCTTTTTTCAAATTCTTGAGATGCGCTTTTCGCAATGCCGTTTCTACTGTAACAGAGAGTGGGATCAAGGTTGGATTGGAATGATCAATCACATAGTTTGCTGATCTCACATCCACCTGTATGTTCCAGTCCATGTCATTGCCCCATTGTGGAAAGCCAGCTCGAATGGGGAAAATATAGCCACCCATCAGGAAGAGTTTTGCCTGCGTGAGAATACCTGGATACATGTGATCGAGCAAATACAAATTAGTATATGGTCCAATAGCGATAATGGTTGCGTTCTGCCCAATACTCTGCTTCAAAAGTGCAAGCGCTTCATCCAGATTATTGGGCGAAGGGACGACCGGTTCCGGCCAGTATCGATGCTCATCTGGATAGCCGAGCTCAGGATAACGGAAGAAGCCACCCGAAACGTCCGCACCGGCTGCGACAGGAATGTCACTCTTTCCTTCGAGTCCCAAAACATAGCGAGTGTATCCAGCTCTTCTGCCGTTTGCTTCGGCAACCGTTGTAATTCCTGTCAACTCCACACCATCCCAGCGAAGCAGCATGGCGAGCGCGCAAAGGTCGTCGATATCACCGCCCAGATCGGTGTCGAGATGAATCTTGTGCATCAGGAATTGCCTTTTGCTGTACCTGGCTTTTCTACGTTTATAGTTTGTTCCCTTACGAACCGAATGAAATCCAAAGTTTCCTCAACAAAATCTTCCTGTAATTCATGGCGAGAGGCGACAACAGCTTTGTCTATTAGAGGCAGCCATGATGAATCTAGGGTCTGCCGTGCCCATTGAACTGCTTTCGGTTTCGAAGTCACTGTCCCATGCTCCAGCGCGTACAGGACGCGGCACATCGTGATGACCGCAAACGCGGAATAGGCATTCCCATGACCGCGCAACCACGATGGATCGTCGAGCATGGGGAACCACCATTCGTGCAGGACCCCTAAAACGGATGCGCGGATCTCCTCCGGGCTGACGAAATCGATTAGTGTCTTTGGGGCGGAGCCTTCGACGATCACACCGTATTCTCGAACTACGTGCCGCTGGATGATCCAGTCACTGCCAAGAGGAGCGACATAAAATCGTCCTTCATTGACAGTAGGGCACGGCGCGCCATTTGGATCGTGACGGCGGATCAACTCTTTTGGGACATACGCACCTTCCAGTTCTCCTGCTCGTTTCAAACTGGTTGCCCAGGTTTCTTTGTGCATCGCTTCGAGTTCAGCAACAATTTCTCCAGGAAGCATTCCCTCCATGATCACAAGAAAGTCAATATCGCTGGTCCCTGGGTCGAAATCTCCGCTGGAGAGCGAGCCGAATAGATACATCCCAATGAATTCATCTTGCAGGATCTCTTTTACATTCGAACGAAGCAAGTTCAATACCGCGTTCACATCGGGAAATATGGAAGGTTGTGTACTGACTTCAAGAGTGTATTGCAACATATTCAGAGTTTCATTGATATCGTCCGAGGAAGCCTCTAGGGTTGAGTTTTGGCGCCCAATTAAAGCGCGATCGATCAACGGTTTCCAACGTACGTCCAAAGTATGCATTGCCCATTTTGCTGCGGCGAGTTTGGATAGGATCGCTTTATTTTGAAGCGAGTACAGCATCCTGCAAAATGACAGAACACAAAAGGACTGATATCCCCGGTTTTTGAGTGTAGACGGATCGTTGAGTATATAGGTGGCCCATAAAGGTAAATCATCTATAACAGCTTGGCGCAATTCATCCGGTGCAATAGGATCAATCAAAGTCTTTAATTCGGGCCCTGTAATAACGATGCCCTGCTGGCGCAGAAGATAGCGCTGGATGATCCAGTCGCTTTCATGCGACTTCATGTGCAGCACCTCACCTTCGCCTCTGTCCATGTGCGGATGGAGCTTGTCTGTGGGATCGAAACGGCGAAGCGCTGTTCGCGGAATATAGGAGGCTTCGACCTGAGTTGCCCACGGCGAATCCATCCCTTGGATTCCTTTATGCAGTTTCTGTAAGTCTGAGAATGTGCTTCCAGAAAGTTCTCCATTTGTGACGATCAATACATCGATATCGCTATGCTCATCAAAGTCACCATTGGCAAGAGAGCCATAGAGATATATGCCGACGAATTGGTCTCCTAAAATTTCCTTCACGTTCGAGTATAGGATACTCAGGACTTCGTTGACATCGGGATAGGGCGTGATGGATTTTGGTTTTACCATTTCTCCACCTTGCCTTCTTTGATCGTCCAAATCTCAGACGCAAAGCGTTCGATGAAGTAGCGGTCATGGACGACGGCGAGAATTGTGCCTTTGAAGCTGGCGAGCGCCTCCTCAAAGCGAGCTCGTGAGGGGATATCCAGGTGATTGATCGATTCGTCCAGCAGGAGGAACGTGCAACCCTGCGCGACGAGCAATCCCAACTGCAGGCGGGCGCGTTCGCCAAACGACAACTCGCGCGTAGGTCGCAAAGCATCGTCGCCTTTGAACAAGAAATAATGGAGGAAGTTCCTCGCCTCCGTCTCGTTGAAAGTCGCCACACGTTGAATAGTTTGCAAGGCATTCTGACCAGGGTCGAGCAATTCCTGCTCTTGAGTCATGTACCCGAGCTTGACGTTCGCGCCGAGCCTCACGCTGCCTGTCAACGGCTTCAACGTTCCGGCGAGAGTGCGGATCAGAGTCGTTTTGCCCGAGCCATTGGATCCTGTCAGCGCAATACGTTGGCCGGCGCGGATCTGGAGGTTGAGGTTTGCCAGCAGAGGTCTGTTTGCATCATAACCAATTGCCAAATTGTCCGTTGACAATACATTTTTACTCTGCGCATCCTGTGTCTCGAACTCGAGTTTCAGCTGCCAGGAAGGTGTAGGCCTATCCACTCTCTCGTCTGATTCAAGATATCGTTCCAATTTTTTCTCGCGGGAAAGAGCTTTCTTCGCGACCTTTTTGGCGATCCGGCGCACGCCAGGCTGACGCGGCGTAGTGGACATTTCCACACGCAGGGATTGCTGTTTGGTGCGATTGATGTCCTGCTTCATCCGTTTGATTTCTTCCTGCTGGTCCCGATAGGCTGACCATTGTTTTTCTTGCTCTTTGCGATATTGTTCCAGGTAATCGGAATAATTTCCCTTGTATGCGCGAACTGTGCGAGTTTCAGGATTCAGATCCAGGATGGAATTCACAGTGTTATCCAGAAAGGCGCGGTCGTGTGAGACGATCAGGGCAGCGCCATGAAAGTTCGTGAGCCAGCTCTCGAGCCACTCGAGCATTTCAATGTCGAGGTGATTGGTTGGTTCGTCGAGCAGAAGCAGGTGCGGCTCTTCCCGCAGAACACGCGCCAGCATCAGGCGGGTTTTTTGTCCGCCGCTCAGGTGTTTTACCGGGGTGTCGAGCGGGATGTCGGCGAGGCCTAGAGGGCTAAGAATATTGGGTAATTGGTAATTCGTAAGTGAGAGTTGTTGAAGAGCTGTATCATACTGTGCCTGGATACGGGCGTCATTGGGGTCGGCGGCTAACGCAGAGGCAAGGGATGCAATTTCGGCTTCGAGTTCTGCCTCCGATGGAGAATATAAGCTCAGGGTTGATTGAATGGTCTGATTTTCGTCAACCGCCATCCCCTGGGCGAGGTACCCGATCCTCAAATTTGGGCGCGTCCAAACGACCGTCCCTGAGTCCGGTTGTTCCAATCCTGCCAGAATCCGCATGAGGGTGGTCTTGCCGCTGCCGTTGGGGCCAATCAGCCCGACGCGCTCGTTGCTATTGATGCTAAAAGAGACATCTTCCAGAATCGGCTGGATGCCGTACGTTTTGTGTAAATGGTGAGCAGTAAACATAATCTTCCTGTAAATCGCTGAGACCGGTGCGGTCTATACCTTAAAAACGAAAACCGAGGGCAAGCCCTCGGCTGTGAACGCCAAGCCACACTAGGCGTGGCGTAAAAATCCAGCGGGTAAGTGCCCTAAAAACGAGATGGACTACAGGATATCCGTCATTCTTCTGCTCCTACAAATTACCGACGATCAAATTATACCAGTTTGTAGGCGATTCCCTGAGGGGGAGTAGGTGCTTCCCGCCTTGAGAGACAAATACGAAGACTGTATAGTTTGGGTGGATTGTATGGGTACAGTTCCGTTCACTTCTCGTTCAAACCGCTCACTTCACAAGCTTCTCTCCGGTGCAGCAGCGGGACGGACTTCTTGCCACTGTGCCCATGTCTGTTGCTATGCTAATTGGCTGGAGACTCCTTCCAAAACGGGAAAAATATCACCTGCCTCCGCGGCTGATCACCGAGGAGATCTCAGAAAAGGGAGGGATCGAAAAACGCCTGAGTGAAAATGAATTAATTGGGCTGACAATCTTTTCTCACTTTGCCTTCGGTGCACTGTGCGGCGCTCTCTATGCGCTTTTTAGTTCCAGGCTGGAGATGCATTCCAGCTTGAAAGGAGCATTAAGTGGTGTAGCAGTTTGGACTGGCAGTTATCTTGGTTGGGTGCCCGCCATGGATATTTTGCCGCCTGCTACGAAGCACCCCTGGCGGCGGAACCTGCTGATGGTTATTGCGCACGTGATCTGGGGCGTGACATTGGGTGAAGTAACGCGAAAGTTGACCGCCA
>JAICRQ010000445.1 GCA_025966435.1 Anaerolineales bacterium
AACCATATTATTTTAGAGGTTCATCAATATGGCTTTTATTCAGCACAACGGAATCCGTTATTTTCAATTTGATACACTGCAAACCTGTCACGCTCTCTTAACGCGGCATGGTGGCGTCAGCCCGAATCCCTGGGGAACATTGAATGTCGGCGGCACCGTGGGCGACGATCTGGCGCGCGTGCGGGAAAACCGTGTGTTGTCGTTTCAAGCGTTGGGCTGTGCGCCGGAGTCTATTTTCGATGTCTGGCAGGTGCATAGCGCGGATGTTGTCTGTGCGCGTGCTCCGCGACCGTTGGACGAATCCTATCGCCAGGCAGATATTATCCTGACCGACAAAGCGGATGTCACGCTCTTCATGCGCTTTGCGGATTGCGTGCCGCTGCTGCTGCACGACCCACGCAACGGGATCATCGGGCTGGCGCACGCGGGCTGGATGGGCACGTTGCGCGATGTAGCCACGGCAACGATTGAAGCCATGAAAAAAAACTACGGCTCGAACCCGGCAGACGTCATCGCCGGGATTGGCCCATCGATTGGACCTGACCATTATGAAATCGGCGCAGATGTGATTTTACAGGTGATGCAAAAGTATGGGGATGACTCGGAATTATTCCTTAAGTCGCACAACGGAAAGATTCACTTTAATTTATGGGAAGTAAACCGGTTCGCACTCGAACAGGCAGGTGTAGGTCAGATCGAGGTCTCCGGCATTTGCACCGCCTGCCACACCGAAGACTGGTTTTCTCATCGTGCTGAAAAAGGACGTACCGGTCGCTTTGGGGCATTGATCTCATTACAATAACTCGCGCTGAACATAGCCGAAGCGCGGCTCTAACCATCTTATTTCTATCTCATCTCCCCTTACAGCTAAGCTTCTTCGCGTTCTTCGTTCCTTCGTGGTTCAAACCAGAAGGTTATAATTCCTCTCATGCTCAACCTCGTTTCCTCCATACGCGAAAATTACCAATACGCCCTCGACCAGATTGCATCTGCCGCGCGCAAAAGCAGCCTCGATCCGGAGCAAGTCCGTCTGGTGGTCGTAACGAAATCGCAGCCGCTTGAAGTGATTCAGGCTGCTATAGAGGCAGGTGTGCACATTCTCGGAGAGAATTATCCGGAAGAGGCCGTAACAAAAATTGAAGCGCTTGCAGGGCAAACTGGGGTAGAATGGCACATGATCGGTCATGTGCAGAGCCGTAAAGCGCGGCTGGTGGCAGATCACTTCGCACTTTTACACTCGCTGGACAGTCTGAAACTTGCTAAGCGCCTGGATCGTTTCGCGGCAGAGGCAGGTCATGTTTTGCCTGTGTTGCTTCAATTCAATGTCGGCGGCGAAGCGAGTAAGGCAGGCTGGGAGGCGTCGGATGAGTCACACTGGGATGCCTTGCTCCCCGATGTTTCCTCTATCCTGGACTTGCCGAACCTGCGGGTGCAGGGATTGATGACGATGCCCCCGCTTGGAACAGACCCGGAAGATTCACGCCGGTACTTTCAACGCCTGAGGCAGTTACGCGACCGGTTCACTTCTCAGTTCCCTCAGGCAGATTGGCACGAACTTTCTATGGGCACGAGTGCAGACTATCCAGTCGCCGTCGAGGAAGGTGCGACTCTCGTGCGAGTCGGAACGGCAATCGTTGGTGGACGCAACTATAGCCATCCTGGCTAATCGGAGGTAGAAGCGTGATTGAGATCCTGGCACTTTTCATTCGAGCTATTTCTCAATTGTTGGTATTGTTAGTTGTTGTTTCGGTGATTCTTTCTTATTTCATGGATCCTTATCATCCAATCCGGCGCAGCATTAATAGTGTGGTGGAACCGATGCTGGCTCCCATTCGACGCGTGGTGCCGCTCATTGGTATGCTGGATCTCAGCCCGTTGATTCTGATCATCCTGCTCCAACTCCTTTCCAATATCATTGTGAGTTTCCTGCTGTCGTTGAGGTGAGACATGACTGATCGTAAATTCAATTTACACGGTGGAAAAAAAGGATCTGCTCTGGCTGTGCGGATTACGCCGCGTGCGAGCCGTAACGAGATCGTCGAGCTGCTCGACGATGGCACGGTCAAGGTGCGCATCGCGGCACCGCCCTCCGATAACGAGGCAAATGAAACCCTGATCGAGTTTCTGGCAGATGTCCTTGGTGTGCCTAAATCCCGTCTCGACATCGTGGCAGGTGTCACGGGACGCGATAAACTGATCGCGGTAGTGGACATGGATGCAGAGACCGCCCACCAGCGCATCCTGGCGCATGTAGGGTAAAACGAAGTGACAGGCACGTTAGCCTGTCACTTTTATCTTTGCTCTAATCGTCGCGGTTCCATGCGGATGTTTCGCAAGTGGTGGTGATGCGGGTACTAACCTGTGGAACTATACAAAGTCTTGTAAGTACTGAAGATCTCGTAAATGAACCGGATGTAATTGCGTGTCTCCTCGAAGCGGATCACTTCCAGCAGCAGGTCCGGGTCATTGCCTGCCAGATCTCTCCAGGCGATGGCATTGCCGGGCCCGGCGTTGTAGGCAGCTAAGGCAGCATACCAGTTGCCGTCCAACAGATCTCTGTTTTCGCTGAGATAATACGAACCAAATCGAACGCTGACAATCGGGCGGTAGAGGTCTGTCTGCTCATACGCTGGCGGCCAGCTTAATTCAGTGGCGATTTGTTGCCCGGTATCGGGGATGATCTGCATCAGACCGTGTGCGCCTGCCGTCGAGCTGACAAACCCCTCGAACAGGCTTTCCTGGCGGATGAGGCTGAACATAAAGAGTGGGTCCATCCCGTAACGCTGCGCTTCGGTGATGATGAGGTCGTGGTAATACAGTCCGTAGCGAAGATGATTGAAGTAGTCCGGTGCGGTCAACGAAGCAGACTGGCTCTCCAAGCCCGCCAGGTTCAACACTTCGCGCGCCGCGAAAATAGCAGACCTGTACAAACCGATTTCCAGCAAATGGTTGGCAAGCCGGAAACTGGCGACAGCATCGGACGTCACCGACTCTCGCAGGGATTCGAATTCGACGCGGGCTTCATCGTACATGCCGAGTTCCCATAGCTCTGTGCCGCGCACGAACCTCGGGTCCTGTGCCAGAGCGCCGGGGCCATTCAGATCGGTCTCGGGCGGCAAACCAAACGTGACCCGCAGCCATGCCTCCGCATCTTTGCGTTCCTGAGCGAGATCGGGATCCAAGTTGATGGAAGGTGGTGTTTCGAATGGCGCGCGGCCCATGAGAATGTCGCGGGCGCGCAGGCTGTAGTATCCTGCCGGCTCCGCGGCTTGTCCCTGTTGCCACGACGCTTGCGCCGCGGCACTGTCCCCGAGTTGCTGCTGGGTCTTGCCGATCCAGAGATAGGCGCGGGCTTTATCTTCCGCCTGGTTGGAAAGCAACAAGCTCCTCTGGAATGTGGTCAGGGCTCCCGCATGATCGCCTGAGCGGAAACGTGTGACGCCCGCTAAAAAGAGCGCATCCGGGACGTGCTCACTGGCGGAGTATTCGTCTGCAATGCGTTCCCAGGTGTTTGCCGCCTCT
>JAICRQ010000345.1 GCA_025966435.1 Anaerolineales bacterium
ACCAGCCGTTTGCCGCAGATCAGTTTCGTTCTGTTCAATCTAAACAACCCCGAAGTGACCTTTTTCCAAGATCCGAAGCTGCGCCGGGCGCTGATGTTAAGTATCAACCGTCCGTATCTGATCAACACCTTTCTGCAGGGTCAGGCTGTCATGGCAGATGGTCCCATCCTGCCGAGTTCCTGGGCGTATCATGACGGCCTCGAGCACTTTGAATATACCCCGGACCAGGCGGTCAATATTCTGAAAGCGGAAGGATATGTGATCCCAGCGGCGGGCGGGGATGTGCGCGCCAAAGAGGGGATACCGCTTTCCTTTACGATGCTGCATCCTGATGATGATGTTCATACTAAGATCGCGCAGACCATTCGAGATGAGTGGGCTGCTGTTGGGGTTAGCGTGCAGCTCCAGGCGGTCCCATACGATAAGCTCGCATCTGATTTTCTGGCGACGCGCCAGTACCATGCCGCGCTCATTGACTTGAATCTGGCGCGCACGCCAGACCCTGACCCGTATCCGTTCTGGCACCAGGCGGAAGCCGCCGGCGGGCAGAACTACACTCAATGGGATAACCGTGCCGCGAGCGAATATCTCGAACAAGCACGCGTCACAGCAGACTATACCCTGCGTACACGCCTCTACCGCAACTTCCAGGTGGTGTTTTCCAAGGAATTGCCTGCGCTTCCCTTGTTCGCTCCTGTCTACTCATACGGCGTGGATTCGCAGGTACAGGGGGTACAGGTGGCTCCGTTGTATGACCCCAGCGATCGCCTGGCGACATTCACGAGCTGGTATTTGCTCACTCGCCGCGCCCTTGAACAGACAGATGTCCCCACAACTGCACCATAAATATAAGTGACAGCGACTGTCACCTCATCCATCAAAGAGAGGAAAATCATGAGCGAAGTTCAGAAAGCACTCGATTATGCAAAGCAGAACCGTGAGAAGTTCCTGAGTAATTTGATCGAAGTGTTGAAAATACCGTCGATCTCTACCGACGCGGAGTTCAAGGACGAGGTGCAACGCGCAGCCGAATGGATGGCAGATCATCTCAAACGGTTAGGCATGGAAAACGTGGAAGTCATGCCTACCGAAGGCGGGCATCCCGTCGTCTACGGCGACTACATCAAGAAGCCCGGTGCACCCACCGTTCTGGTCTATGGGCATTATGACGTTCAGCCGGCTGACCCGCTGGAATTATGGGAAACGGGACCGTTCGAGCCGGAAGTACGGGGGGACCTGCTGTTTGGGCGCGGATCCTCCGATATGAAGGGACAGGTGCTTGCGACGTTCAGCGCCATCGAAGCGGTGATGAAGAGCGGAGACGTCCCCGTCAACTTAAAGTTCCTTCTAGAGGGTGAAGAGGAGATCGGTTCCAAACATCTGGAACCATTTTTACAGAAACATGCCGAAAAGTTTAAGGCGGACGTGTCGCTCAACCCCGATGCTGGCATGATGGGAATCGATATGCCAACCATCACCTATGGCTTGCGCGGTCTCGCGTACTTTGAGATCAACGTCTGGGGACCAAAGGCAGATTTACATTCCGGTTTGTTTGGCGGCGCGGTTCACAACCCCGCTCAGGTGCTGACGGAGCTCGTCGCCAAGATGCACGACGACAAGGGACGGATCACACTGCCTGGCTATTACGATTCTGTTCGACCGTTGAGCGAACAGGAGCGCGCCGATTTTGCTCGTCTGCCAAATGACGATGCACACTATTTAGAAGAGTCCGGCGTCCCCGCGTTATGGGGGGAAGATGGATACACCTCCGCGGAGCGAACCAGCGCGCGCCCTACCCTCGAAGTCAACGGCCTGCTTTCAGGTTGGACGGGCCCCGGCTCGAAGACGGTGCTCCCCGCGAAGGCAATGGCAAAGATCTCCTGTCGCCTCGTCCCGGACCAGCAGCCGGCGGAGGTCTATAAACAAATGGTGCGCTTCATGGAAGAGAATGCGCCGAAGACGATCAAATGGGAAGTAAAGGACTTAACGAGCAGTCCCTTTGCTATTGCGGATCTGAATAACCCGGGCGTGAAGGCGATGCACGATGCCATGGAAACGGTCTGGGGAATGCGTCCGTTTTACCGGCGTGAAGGTGGTTCGATTGGCGCCGTGGCCATGTTGCAGCAGATCTGTGGGGTAGAGTCTGTGCTGGTGGGGATGGGGTTGCCGAGTGACAATGTCCATTCCCCAAATGAGCACATGCACTTGCCCACCTGGTACAAAGGCATTGACGCTTTTATTCATTTCTTTTACAACCTGGGATAGAAATTAGACTTTGTGATTTCATCGTCCCGCCAATGCGGGACGATTTTATAAGGTGAAAACAATTTATGGAAGATAAGATTATTACGTACGGCGGGCAAGCTGTGATCGAGGGCGTGATGATGCGCGGGCAAAAAGCATTTGCGATTGCGATGCGCGCCCCGGATGGGAATATTGTGATCCACAAGGAGGATCTCGCCTCGGTCTATCGTTCAAAGCTCACAAAGATTCCCTTTCTGCGCGGGGTTATTCTACTCTGGGACGCTTTAGGCCTGGGCATCCGCGCCCTGACTCTTTCTGCGAACACGCAAACCGGAGAAGATGAAAAACTTGAGGGTCCCGCGCTTTATCTAACGCTGGCAGTTTCTCTTTCCATCGGGATTGGTTTATTCTTCCTTTTACCTGCCGGACTCGGCGGCTTAGGGGAACGATATCTCGGATGGAATCCGTGGATCGCGAATCTGACGGAAGGTGTGGTTCGCTTGATTCTTCTCGTCGCCTACATCTGGGCGATTGGTTTTATGCCAGACGTCAGGCGGCTCTTCGGCTATCACGGCGCGGAGCATAAGACGATCAACGCTTACGAGGCCGGCGCCGAATTGACTCCCGAGTCTGTCGCAAAATTTTCGCTGGAGCATCCACGCTGCGGTACAGCCTTCATGCTGACCCTGGTGTTGATCTCGATCCTGGCCTTCACGGCGCTTGGACCTCTCTCCATGTTTTGGAGGCTTGCCAGCCGCGTGCTGCTGATTCCCATTCTGGCGGGGATTTCTGTGGAATATATCCGCTGGACCGCCAACCATTTAGATTCACCGCTCGTCCGGTTTCTCATCAAGCCCAACCTTGCCCTGCAAGCGCTGACCAC
Source organism: Anaerolineales bacterium (assembly GCA_025966435.1). Taxonomy (GTDB): domain Bacteria; phylum Chloroflexota; class Anaerolineae; order Anaerolineales; family Villigracilaceae; genus Defluviilinea. Next base: position 3,128 of record JAICRQ010000345.1, read on the forward strand.
CCGCGAGCCCGATCGTGGCATGTTGGAAGTCGCCATTGAGTCCTTTAAGACCATGCGGAAAGCGGAGCAGGAATTCGTAGCATAAATTTGCCAGGATAGTTTGAAGAGAAAATGAGGGCAGAAATTGCCCTTATTTTTTATTAATTTCCAGGCTATAGAATTCTTTCTATGAATGTCTCCAAACGAACGCCAATTATCCTCGGAGTCCTCTTGTTGATGGGACTGTGTCTTGGTGCATATCTGTTCTACGACCGCGGCCGCCCGGCACCGATCGCGATGAAACAAGAGCTCTATGAAGGTGTGACCTATCGCCGCGTCGTACGGTACTTGCCGCGCCCGATGATCGCGCACGTGCTGACCATTGACACAAAAGAGAAGGGAGTCGAGTTCCTGGTCACTCCTCCGGACTCAGAAAGTGAAACCCCTTTGAAGGCGCGTACGACATCGCAGTTCCTGGAGGAATTTGATCTGCAAATCGCGATCAACGGCGGCGGGTTCTCACCCTGGTGGTCGCGTAGTCCGGCAGATTATTACCCACATGTCGGCGACCCGATTGCGCCGGCGGGGTTCACGGCATCCAATGGGAAGGCTTATTGGACGACCAGCAATACAGAAGGCATTCCGCCGGCTCTTTTCATTAGCCGCAGAAATGCCCTATCGTTCAACAACAAACCAAACCGGGTGCACAACGCTATTTCAGGCGACCGCATGCTCGTGCTGAAAGGAGAGATCGCTCCTGACCTAGAAGGTGGAGAAGTGGAACCGCGCACGGCAGTGGGCATCAACCGCAATGGACGGTATGTTTATCTGGTCGTTGTGGATGGCCGCCAGCCGTTTTACAGCGAGGGAGCGACATTTACCGAGCTGGCTCAGTTGCTCATCGATCAGGGTGCTCACATGGCAATGAGCCTGGATGGCGGCGGCTCCTCCACAATGGTGGTCGAAGGAGATGATGGCAAACCCAGGATATTGAATTCCCCCATCGATCACTATATTCCGGGCACGGAACGTCCCGTGGGGACGCACCTGGGGATTTACGTGAAGTAAGGCGGATTGCCCTCGCTTGCGAGGACGCTGCGCAGCCAATCCGCCCTACATCAAAATGCAATTTCCCCAATCTGCTCGAAGTTGACGTCGAACAGTTCTTCCGCTTCCATTTCGGCTTCTGCCTGTTCGACATCCCCGGCGCGGATGCCGCGTTCGCAATAGGACCGATACGTGCAGAAAAGGCACTTTTGCCGGTCTTCCGTCAGCGGATAGGAGGATGCGGATGCAACTTC
>JAICRQ010000072.1 GCA_025966435.1 Anaerolineales bacterium
GAACAGAATAGTCCAGAGCGACCCGAGGATAGCCGTGCGTACGCCAGCCGTCAGGGGTTCACTGGTCTGAGGTCGGGAAACAAAGTCTGAGGTCAGCCAGGAGACAAACTCTAATTCTGCATCCGGATGTTCCTGCGCAACCGTTGCGCGGATTTCATCCGCCTGCGTGATGGAGGGCCATAAATTCCATACGCCGACAATTTCGGGTCGGATGATTCTTTCCAGAACCAGTTGATACACTTCTTCGCGAGGCCGTCTGGCGAATGGTTTCTCGTTATCCAATTTGTTATAGGCGCCGCGCGAGAGTGTGGATTGAAGTAGAGTCACCAGTTGTTCTTGACTCTGCTCTGTAAGAGGGGTGCCGTCCACGGCAAGTGTGTCCGGGTCTACTCTGGCTTCATAAGCGATATACCCAAACGCACCGTTGATGATATTAAGCATGAGCGCGAACAGCGCAACGATGCCTATTACAGTAGACACTTGAAAGAGTACATGCCAGATCACGCCTTTACGGTTGCGCGCATCTAGATTATCGGTAAAACCCTGAACGACTGCTTTTTCCTTCATTCGTACACCTCGCGGAAGCGGCGCACAATTGCCTGGCTAATGATATTGAGTGTCAGAGTGACAAAAAACAGGAACAGCCCGAGTGCAAAGATGCTGTTGTAGTCCACCGAGTCGTAGCTCAAGTCGCCGCCTGAAATTCTCACGATATGCCCGGTAATCGTCTCAGCGCCAACGAAGGGGCTGAAGGTGAAATTGGGTCCCGCACCGGCAGCCACGGCCACAATCATGGTTTCGCCAATGGCACGCGAAATACCCACGATGATAGCGGCTGCAATTCCCGAAAGAGCCGCGGGAACGACGATCTGCAGCGCCACTTCCAATTTGGTCGCTCCCATGCCAAACGCTGCCTCGCGCAGAGAACGCGGGACCGCACTCAAGGAATCTTCCGTCATGGACGTGATCAGGGGCAGGATGAGGATCCCCATCACCAGTCCTGCTGAGGCCGTGTTGTAGATTTGGACCACATCCCTCCCGAAGATTTCTCGCAGAAGGGGAGTCATGAAAGTGAGAGCAAAATAGCCATAGACGATGGTGGGGATGCCTGCCAGCACCTCCAGGATTGGCTTGAGAGTATTACGAACTCTGGGGCTGGCATATTCACTCAAATAAATCGCAACCGCTATCCCAAGCGGAATGGCGATCAACATCGCGATCAGAGTTGTCATTAAGGTAGCATTGAGTAGAGGCCAAATGCCAAATTTGCCAATCTGAGGTTTCCACTCCGTGGTGGTGAACGTGGCAAGCAGATCTACCTCAGGCATCTGGAAAAAGAGTAAAGCTTCCCTTCCTAACACGTACACAATCCCCACTGTTGTGAAGATCGAGAAAAAACCGCTGAAGGATAATAAAGCTTGGATGAAGGTTTCTCCCCATCGGGTTTTACGACGTAAATTACTCGTAGATGCTTTCTTTTCGAAAGTTTTCTCTAGTAATAAACCGGCCATGAAAGCACCTTCCTTTTCAATTGAATCATTTTGATGTTTTACAGCAAATCACCTTCCCTCCCGCTTGATTGGGAGGGAAGGCTTAGTACTATCATTTACTGCACTCTGGATCACTCGACCACTGCAGCACTCCAGGCATCTTTTGCTTCCTGAAGTTTGGCGTCGCTGACGGGGAAGTAACCGACGTCGGCGATCTCATTGTTGACGTTATTGAGGAAGAACCAGAGGAAGGAAGCGACCTGAGGTTTCTCCCGCAGGATGGTGGCATCCGAGTAGAGAAAGAGTGGGCGAGAGAGAGGATAGTCGCCGCTCTCAGCCGTCTCGGCAGTCGGTTCGACATCGTTAATAGAGAGCGCTTTTAAAGCACCCTGGTTTTCCTGGTAGTAGGCAAAGCCGAAGTATCCGATGGCATAGGGGCTGCCTTCGACACCCTGAACAAGGACATTGTCATCTTCAGAGAGCTGCAGGTTGGCAGCGTTCTGGAGAGCGGCTGAGCCAGCTTCGGCATCATCGCCGTTAGCGGGGGTCATGACGACTTCCACGAAGTAGTCAAAGGTGCCGGAGTCGGTGCCGGGGCTAAAGCGCAGGATAGGCTCGTTCGGCCACTCAGGACGGACGTCCGACCAGTTGGTGGCGGTGGAGTAGATCGCAGCCAGCTCTTCGATGGTCACGTCTGTGACGAAGTCATTCTCGCTGCTGACGACGACTGCCAGCGCATCAATGCCGACCTGGAACTCGATGGGGGTGCGTCCAATCGCCGTGCAGGATTCGATTTCCGTATCTCGGATAGCGCGGGAGGCGTTGGCGATGTCAGTCTCGCCGTTGACGCAGAAGCGCTCAATGCCAGCACCGGAACCGATCGAGTCGATAGTGAGGTTGCCACTAAAGCCTTCTTCTTCGAAGCGCTGCTTCATCCGTTCAGCTAGAGGGAAGACTGTGGATGAACCGGCCGCAATAATGTCGCCAGTCACTGCGTCAGGTGCATACATAGCCACTGGCTCTTCAGCAGGTGCTTCCGTAAGGGCCTCGGTAGGCTCGGGAGCCGTGGTGGGTGCTTCGGTCTGCGGAGGAGCCTCCGCGGATTCAGGTGCCTGTGTGGTGGAAGGTGCACACGCCGCGAGTACGAAGCTGGTTATGATGAGGGCGAACATAAGCGTACGAACAATTTTGGTCATTCTACTTTTCTCCTATGATTTTTATACTTTGTCATCTTATCAAGCCGGTTTTAAGAACAAGAGAAGAACAAGTTAACGTCTTGTTAAGAAAAAACTGAGTAGTCAAAACCCAGCTTTTCAACTTTGCCTTTTTGAATTCGGCGAAAACGAGCTGATTGCACTACCAAATGCTCTTTTATTAGAAGGTGAGCAATTGTTCGCCTTCCATCTCATCAGGAAGACACGTAAGTAAGACCGATATGAAATAAAAAGACACCTCGTGCCTGAGAGAGGTGTCTTTTTGATTTCCGAACGACAAGATATAGTTACGCCAGCAACATCACCTCTGCTGATTCCAATCCATCATAGATGAGGATAATCATAGCAACGTCAGTAATCTCTAATCTATTTCTTATTTCTGGTTTTGTACGCAGAAGTGCCATGCGCCCACCGCGACTAAATACGGATTTTGCGTTTAGGATCAATAATCGGATTCCCATCGATGCGAGAAATTCAACGTCTGAAAGATCTACGAGCACTTTCTCCGGTACAGTATCCATAAAATCGAGATTCAATTGTGATATTTGTTATCGAACGGGAACAATAACCCATTCCTTGACCTTTTTCTCTATTTGATCGCGCACTTCTCGGAATTTTGCGAGTTTTTCGGCCTCTGTTCCTTCAAACCTGGCCGGGTCTTCAAATGACCAATGTAGTCGGATATTGACTCCAGGCCAAATGGTGGGACAGTTCTTATCAGCGTCATCGCAAACCGTGACTAGATACTGGAAAAGCATCTTTCCAAGATAGGTTTCTATACCTTTTGAAGTCTGTCTTGAGATGTCGACCCCCACTTCATGCATTACCTGGGCCGTCAATGGATTTACGCCTTTTGGCTCTAATCCCGCGCTGTGAGCTTCAAGAGTGTTGCCAGCATATTTGCGGAGGAACGCCTCCGCCATTTGACTGCGTGCCGAATTACCCGTGCAAAGAAATAAAACTCGTTGTTTGCTCATATGTGTCCTGCATAGAAAAGTTGAACATATTATCCTGCTTTACGATTAACAAATGTTTAACAAACTGTAATACTCAAGTTAAATTTCTGAGTTCTGAATCGCTATCCTTAATAAATTAGCGTTTCTTACTTAATCAAGCAACGCCCGCTCTTCCATAAAAAGCGGGCAACTTCTCCATAGAGATTTCCGAAGGAAAAGAGGAATATGTTATTTTACTTAGTTCCTAACTAAGAGTCTGAGGCGCTTTTGGCGCGTATCAATTGCGAAAACCACGATCAGGCCTACTAATATGAATGCAAGAACGACCATTTTTGTTTCTATGTAATTCTGCTTTTTCTAACGAAATTTACCGCCCAGTTGCCGAGAATTTGTGCCGAGTTCATTGGCTCTCCCTGGCGGACATCAGTTGCACCAATCCAAAGCGCATCGAGCAGGTGCGCCGCGGTGTTGCCAAGAAACTCTGTGGTGCCCAAGCCGATTGCCTGCAAAATATGAGCATCACTATTGCCAACCTGGGCAATGCCGGGGCATTCCGCCCAAAGCTTTTGCGCGTGAAGATTACTTTCACGGTCGAGAACCGTCGCGTTATATGTTTCGATTCCGATCAGAATACGTCCAGCAACCGGATGGTCCAGCGCTCGCAGGATAGCGGGAGCACTTAAGCTTCTCATGCCTGTTCCCCTCGCCATAGGATGCGGCGCTATGCAAATTCCGCCGGCCTCGCCGACGTCTAGTATAGTTTCGATCAACCATCGCCCTGGCTTGATTTTTTGTGTGACGAACAGAGCCAGTAGGTCGCCCTCTGCAGTTGTGATTTCAATACCGGGGATCACTTCGATCCCGAATTCAGGTGCCATTTCAAATGCCTTTAAGGCTCCTATGATTTGGTCATGATCGGTGATAGCAATCACGTCAAGACCAATTTGTTTGGCGCGCGCCAGAACATCAGGAACAGACGCTGTGCCGTCGTAGCTATAGACTGTATGTATGTGCAGATCAGCAAGTCCCATAATTCTCCTTTTTTTATACTAATAGTGTAACAAGAGGGAGTTAATGGCAAATCAAATTTGGTTTAAGGCTAGGTTAACATAGGATTGAAACTTAAAATGCACAAGAGCCTGGGAGGAGGTCCAGGCTCTTGCGAGGAGGAGAGAGAAATGTTTACTTCGTACTTAGGGGCGCTTTGTGACCTTTACCTGCTGGCACAGGAAGGCACTCTGCTTACGTCCCGCATCGATAAAGATGATCATTAGCAATGCAGACACCATGACGAGCAGAAACATTTCCATGCCCGTAGGATAGCACAGAGTCCCTGATTCGCGCCTTGCAGCGACTTTGCCGATACAAAACAATTCTGAAAACTGCCTCGTGTAACTTTTTTAAGTTAATTTGAAAGTTGTATGATCCTGCCTACTTGGGTTATGCAGATTACGTTTCGCTGGGAATTGTGAAATAGAACGTACTTCCCTGTCCTTCGGTGCTTTCCGCCCAGATCTTTCCGCTATGCGCTTCGACAATATGTTTGGCAATGGATAATCCCAGGCCTGTCCCCCTGCCTGTTCGGGATTTATCGACCCGATAAAACCGCTCAAAGATGCGTGAGACTTCCTCAGCGGGGATTCCTGTACCTGTATCTCGCACCGCGAATCGCACTGCGCCGGGAATTGATTCGGCGCAAAGAACCGCTTCTCCTCCGGGGCGTGTGAACTTGACCGCGTTATGGATGAGGTTGATCAGAACCTGTTCCAGCCTCTGTGGGTCCACCTGTACTCTGGGCAGATCCTCTGCATATTCGACGCGTAGCGCGATGTGTGCACGCTCTGCCTGGACCTGCATCCGCCGGGCGGCGGAGTAAAGCAGATCGGCTGCGGCGACAGACGCACGGTCCAGGGAGAATTGCCCTGATTCAATCTTAGAGAGTTCCAGCAGTTCGTTTGCCATTTGGGTCAGCGCGTCCACTTCGATCTGGATTTGCTCCACAAACCGTCGCGCTGCCGGGGGATCATCTAATGCTCCCTCTTGAAGAGTTTCGGCTAATGCTTTCAATGAGGCAAGTGGCGTACGAAGCTCATGGGAGAGGTTACTGACGAAATCTCTGCGCACCGTTTCAAGACGGCGGATGCGGGTTAAGTCCTGCGCCAGTAAGAGGCTCCCGCTTGTGTGTTGATCGGGGATGACGACTAAGTGCAAATACTGGTGGCGTGTAGGCACCTCCACAGACTCGCTCTGCATCTGCCGCGTTTGCTGGCAGCGCCGCCAGGCTTCTACAAGCTGATGGTTGCGCACCACTTCCGCGATGCTGTGGTGGAGTGGATTCCCAAATTGAAAGAGCCTGCCCGCGGCAGGGTTGGCAAACTGGATCATGCCGGTGGCATCGGCGATTAGCACGCCGTCTGTGATCTGGTCGAGGACCGTCGCGAGCCGCAGGCGCTCCGCTTCCAGAGTGGATTGTTGTGCGTTAAACGTCCCAATTAGCGAAGCAATTCCACTGGATAAAATTTCGAGCTCTCTGATATTTGTGTTGGTCTCTGTTTTACGGACATGACTGGCATATTCATCAATATCACGGCGCAACTTGTAATATCGCCACGCATACCACGCGCCAATCAGAACGACGATAATAATGACCACCCAGGGTGATGAATTCATCCTTTATCCTTCATTTCTATCCTTCGAATCGATATCCTCCACCTCTCACAGTCACAATCCGCTTTGGCTCGCTGGCGTCTGTCTCGATCTTCTGTCGCAGCCAGCGGACGTGGACATCTACGGTGCGGCTGTCGCCGATAAAGTCCCAGCCCCACACACGCTCAAGGATGAATTCGCGCGAGAGCATCTGTCCCTTATGTTGCGCGAAGAAGACGAGCAATTCATACTCTTGTGGCTTCAATGCCAGCGGCTCGCCATCGAGAGTAACTTCGCGGCGCGTTAGGTTGACAACCAGATTTTTGAAGCTGAGTTTTTCCTGCGGCTTTTGAGAACCATCCACACTCGATTTATCGAGTTCTTCCCGTAACAAGCGTGAGCGCCGCAGCTGAGCTTTGACGCGCGCCCTCAACTCGCGCATGGAAAACGGTTTGGTCAGGTAATCATCTGCCCCCACTTCCAGGCCCACGACCCGGTCAATTTCATCGTCACGCGCGGTCAGCATGAGAATTGGCGTGATCATTTCCTTGCGCAAAATGCGGCAGACCTCAAAGCCGTCCATTTCAGGGAGCATCAGGTCGAGGACGATCAGGTCCGGCTGGAGCCGGCGCGCAGACTCGAGCGCGGCGCGTCCATCGCCGACGGCTTCGACGATAAAGCCGTCCCTTTTTAGATTGTAGGAAAGGGTATCCCGCAGGGCGGGTTCGTCTTCAACAATGAGGATCGACTCAGGCATACTCGTTAAGAGACTATACCATAATCCACTTTTACACAAGTTAAGGTCTTGTTAATGGAATTTCCAAAGATGCTCTGGCGCCGTTTCCGGCACCAATGACCGTAGGTAACCTCCGCCGAGGACGGCAGAGTAAGCTATAAGTAGATCGCAATGGAATTTTCATGAACTTCGCTGTAAAATCCAATGTACCCTCCTCATCTATGCGTAAACAATAATATGACAAGGGAATTCTATTTCGACTGGCACTGGGACCTGGAATCTTCGCCGCAAGCGATCTGGCCGCTCGCCTCGGATACGAATCGCTTTAACCGCGACACCGGTCAACCCGAGATCGAGCTGCTGGATAACGTGAAAGGTGTGAAGCATGCGCGAATGAAGCTTCCCATCATCCGAGTGGAATGGGAGGAGGAGCCCTTCGAATGGACGTACCCCTATTCCTTCGGCATTCTTAGAACATACAGCAAAGGTCCGATTGACGAGATGCGTGTGCAGGCGAACTTCGATCCCCGTACGAATGTCGGTACGCACGTGCGGTATCAAACGTGGATGAAGACGAGCAATCTCCTTGCGCAGCTTGCCATCCCCTTTGCCATTGGCGCGATCGCGAAAAGCAGATTTGAGAGAGTCTTCCGCATCTACGACCGGCTGGCGAACAAGCGCGGGTCGGTAATCGAGATTTCCCGTCCACGTGGGTTGAGCACGGATGGGCGCGCTCGCTTCAAATCTCCAAGCGAAACGATTATTCGTCAAGGCACCGATCCAGCCTTAGTAGAGCGGCTCGAGGATTTTCTAAGCCGGGCAGATGAGCTGTCTGTTCAGCGCATCCGCCCGTATGCGCTTGCCGATCGTTGGGAAGTGAACCGCCGCGCCGTCTTGGAAATGTTCCTGCGGGCGACGCGCGCCGGCATTTTGGATATGTCCTGGGATTTGCTCTGCCCATCCTGCCGCGGCACCACCGAAGGGCATACCAACCTCGGCGATGTGCGCGGTACCTCTCATTGCCAGACGTGTCAGATCGATTTCACTGTGAACTTCGATCACAACATTGAAGTGGTCTTCCGTCCGAATGCCTCCGTGCGCCCTGTGGAATACGATGCGGCCTTTTGTGTGGGGAGTCCGCAGTTGCAGCCGCATGTGGTCCTGTCGCAAAGCGTCGCGTCGCTGCGAACGCTGCCGGTGGCAATACAGCTCGAGCCGGGGCGGTACACCTTGCGAGCTTCGAATGTGACAGGCTCTGTTTCGTTACTTGCGGATGCGGAAGGGACGTCCAACCCCGACCTGCGTGTGACATCATTTGGATGGCCCCCGGAACAGCAGCATGTTTCGCTTCAACCCACCCTCAACCTGATCAACGCCACCGAGGCGGAGCAAACTTTTCAGCTGGAGCGCACCGCCTGGAGTGACCAGGCAGCGACGGCAGCAGATGTAACGGCACTCCAAGCCTTCCGCGATCTGTTTGCAACCGATGTCGTGAGACCTGGTGAGGAAATTTCCATTGGCTCCGTAACCTTGATTTTCACCGACTTGCGCGATTCGACTCGTCTTTATCGCAGGATCGGAGATGCCTCTGCCTTTGGACGCGTGCGCGAGCACTTCGAGATCCTGGAGAAATCTATTGCATCGGAAGGCGGGGCTATCGTCAAAACGATGGGAGATGCCGTTATGGCGACGTTTCGCCATCCGGTTGCTGCTTTGCGCGCCGTCTGGACTGCACAAACGGAAATTGCGGAATACGGTGAACCGATGCTCTGGCTCAAGGTCGGCCTGCACAAGGGACCCTGTATCGTTGTCAATCTCAATGATCGTTTGGACTATTTCGGTTCCACCGTCAATATTGCGGCGCGTTTACCTGCCTTCTCACAGGGCGGCGAACTGGTCTTCACAAATGAAATCCATGAGGATCCCGAAGTGAGGCAATTTCTTGCAGAGAATATGAAAGATGATGCCTTGAGCCCCTTTACAGGAAACCTGAAGGGATTCGACGAGCCGTTTACGATGTGGAAGTTGCGGGTGTAGTTTTCGCGTTGCTCGAACTGTTTCCTGTCAATAGAGCGCAGGAATGTTATTGTTTTCGGGAACGCAAGTGAAATGTTTCTGTTCCTGACAGAGAATTTGTCAATCCTTCCGAATCCAAGTCCATGACGCGGCTGGGAGCAAAGAAGGCAAAATCGAAATTTGTTTCCTCACCCGTTTTTTTTCCGGGGATGGGCATTAGGCGGGCGGTGAGAGGCTTATCCAGCCGTAAAGCCAGGGCGCAAAGATCAAGCAGCAGTGGGGTAATTTGCTCAGCGGCTGTATCTCCTGGCAGGGGAATCGTGTCCAAGCCTGTTCCACAGACGGCCGAATAGAGCAAAATGTCTTTAATGGTCAGCGTGCCTTCTGCGGCGCGCTTTGCAAGCGTGGCATCTTCCAATACTGGCATCATCAATCCACTGAAGCCCGTATGCAGAAACTCTGCGCGATCAATGGCTTCTGTGAGGATGGCAGCGGCAAGGAGAGAACCGTGCAAGCCGATTTTTTGAATGCCGAGCCTCTCAAATGCTGTTCCAAGGGATTGGGCTTCCGATGGGAAGGGTGCAAGCGAAAAATCGATCCCACCAAATTTACATTTCAAAGATTTTGAAACGTTAGTCAGTCTCTTTCCATGTATTTCAATTTCACGGATTAGATTCGACCTAGCTTCCTCAACACTCTGAGCACTTTCAAATACCTGCACCGCCAGATCAGCAGACTCCGTTGCAATGGCAAAGGCAGGCTCGTCAGTGTTGTGATAGGCTGCAGGGAAGAAAGGGGTGCCGGCTCCCACGTTTGTCAGCGCCGCGAACTGCAGGTTGGCAAATCCATTGGGTTCAATCGATGCGCATTTAACGATGATATCGGCACAGGCGCGAGCGGCAGATACGTTGATGCCTCGGGTTCTATCTGCCATCACGCCGCCGAAGAAAATGATCTTGGAGACAAAAACAGCCTCCGGGATGACCTCATAACTCTGCGGCAATTCAGGGATCGCCGGCCCCAGAGAGACATACCCAATTTTGAGACCTTGCGCGATCGTATCCATCTGGCTCGCAAATATGGGTAACTGACCAACATGTTCCTGTCCTAACAACTCAGGAAATGGAGTAGTAGCCAACCTGGTTGTCTGCACTTCATACCCTGCGCCTTCATATGCACTCTTGGCTTCGGTTAGGAATTGTCCCGCTCTTTGAAGCACTTTTTCATCCAGCGGGTATTTGGGATTGCAAAAGTAAGTGATGGAACGGATTTTCATAAGCTTCTTTGCCTCACCACCTCAAACATCAACACAGATCCTGCTACGCCTGCGTTCAAGGACTCAATGTTTCCAGACATTGGTATTGAAATCTTTTGGGTTACTAATTCCCGTGCTTCCTCACTCGCTCCTTCTGATTCACTGCCCACGATCAACGCCAGTGGCCCACGAAGATCTGTTTCCCAGCAGGATGTTCCGTCCATATCGGCCAGATACACTTGCAAATTTTTTGTCTCTCTCCGGATTTTTTCCCACTTCATCGTCTGGATCGGCAAACGAAAGTGCGCGCCCATCCCCGAGCGGACGACCTTTGGCGCGAAGGCATCTGTCGTTTCAGGAGGTAACAACACGGCTTGAACTCCAGCGGCCGCCGCCGTGCGGAGCAACGCGCCAAGGTTGCCGGGGTCACGGATCTGGTCGGGAA
>JAICRQ010000510.1 GCA_025966435.1 Anaerolineales bacterium
CATTTCGAGAAGATGCTCTACGACAACGCCCAGCTCGCGCGTGCCTATCTCCATGCCTGGCAGATTACGAAAGATCTTCACTTTAAACAGATCGTGACGGAAACTCTGGAGTTTGTCGCCCGCGAGCTTACCCACCCCGCAGGCGGGTTTTATTCCAGCCTGGATGCTGACTCTGAGGGAGAAGAGGGCAAGTTCTACGTCTGGACTCGGGAAGAGATCCGAGACGTGCTGGGAGAGGATGCTGAATTTTTCGAGGCGGCGTATGCCGTCAGCGAGCGCGGCAACTGGGAAGGGAAAACGGTTCTCCAGCGCGCTCTGGACGATGCTTCTCTCGCCGCCCGGTTCAAGCTGGACCCTAAAGAGGTCACTGCCAAATTAGCCGATAGCCACGCCAGGCTTTTAGCGGCGCGTGCCCCCCGCATCCGCCCCGGTACAGACGACAAAGTCCTCACCGCCTGGAACGGTCTCATGTTAGCCGCCATTGCAGAAGCTGCGAGAGCAATCGATGAACCTGAATTACAGCACAAATACCTCGTAGTGGCTACACGTAATGCGGATTTTCTGCTGGACGCGCTGCGCCCCGGCGGGAAGCTCAAACGAAGCTGGCGGCAGGGCAAGGCAACGAACGAAGTCTTCCTCGAAGATTATGCCGCTTTGATCCTCGGCTTGCTCGAGCTATACCAGACGGACTTTCAAGAGAAATGGTTTACCGCCGCCCGGGACCTGGCAGAGGAAATGATCGAGTCCTTCGAGGATTCCAATGGCGGCTTTTTCGACACGTCCAAAGAGGGAGAAGAACTACTGCTCCGCCCCAAGGACCTGCAGGATAATGCCACGCCTTCCGGGAATGCACTGGCATGTGAGGCGCTGCTCAAACTGGCGTCGTTTACCGATAAGGGACTGTATCGTGATCTCGCCGAGAAATCGCTTAAGCTGGTCTCGACCTTTGCCCTGCGATATCCCACGTCCTTCGGGCGCTGGCTTTCCGCCGCAGATTTCGCTCTGGCGAATGTGAAACAAGCCGCGGTGATGTATGCGTCAGACCTGGAAGAGGCGCGCCCGCTGCTGCAGGCCATCCAGGCTGCGTACCGGCCGAACCTGGTGGTTGCGGCATCTTCTCACCCCCCGTCAGAAGATGCACCCTCCCTGCTGATGGAGCGCCCGCTGAAAGAAGGCAAGCCAACCGTTTACGTGTGTGAAGGATTTGTCTGTAAGATGCCCGTCAACACAATTTCTGAATTGCAAGGATTACTGTAAAATATGCCCATGGACACCAATCTCCTCACGGAAAACATCATCAGAGTTGCCTTTGCTGTCCTCATCGGCGGCATCATTGGCGCAGAACGGGAATTTCGCGACAAAGCAGCCGGCTTCCGGACGATCATACTGATCACCGTCGGTTCGGCGTTGTTCACGATCTTTTCCATGAGCATGGACCCGGGGTTCACTCGCACACGCATCGCCGCCAACATCGTGACGGGCATTGGCTTCCTGGGCGCCGGGGCGATCATGCGCGAGCATGGACGGATTGGCGGTTTGACTACAGCCGCCACCATCTGGCTCTCCGCTGCGCTGGGGATGGGCATCGGCGCCGGAGAGCTGATCTTTGTCTCTATCTCCACCTTCATCGTAATCATTGTTTTACTCGTGTTCCCACGCCTGGAAATAGGCATCGACCGCATTCGAGAATCCCGCACTTATAAGATCGTGGTTTCGGCTGCCAATGTGGAAAAAATCGACAAGATCAATGAGGCATTTGCCACGCATGAGTTAACGGTCTACGAGCACCACCAATCGAAGTCCGGCAACACTGTTGTCGGGACGTGGCACACGATAGGCTCCCCCAAACACCACGAACAGTTCTCCGTGCTCATGGTGAAAGACAAGGATGTCGAAGACTTCGTTTACTAACCCTCTGAATTCGTTAACGTCAGATATGGCGGCAGTTCGATTTGCTAAGCAAATCGTGCCGCCCGCCAGCAGTACAATTGCGAAGCATCCTGCGGACTGCTGGCGAAACTTTACTAAAAAAGGCTCTCGACGTGAGAGCCTTTTTGTTTACTTCGGTTCGATGTTACCGCTCGAGTCGGTCGGCTGTTCTTCCTCGGGCTTGTCTCTGCCCAACCCGTCGCGGAAGGCTTTTATGCCCCTGCCCAGCTCCCCGGCAATTCTCCCAATGCGCCCGGGTCCAAACAAAAGCACAACGATCAGCAGAATGATAATCCATTCAGCACCACGTGGTAGTCCAAGCATCGTACACTCCTTTACTTGATTTCCAGCTTATCCTACCACAATCAAAGACGATTGACCACGCTCAGAAAAGCACGAAACACCCAGTAGAGGCCTGAAAACAGGGATGCGGGCGTATGCCCGCATCCCTGTTTTCAGATTTTCCCTGATTTTCGTGAAATATCGACGCTATAACTCGCGGCGGTACAACAGACCCTCGATAAACCGCAGGGCGCGCCGTACCCACGAGCGAAGCTTCGCAAACTGGCGGTACTGCTCCGGGCGGACATGTCCCTTGCTCGGGATGGGTCCCGTCCATTCGGCAGCGAGAGCTCCCCACGTCAGCCCTGCCCCGAACCCCACCATCACAAGCTTATCGCCTGGTTTGATCTGACCTTTCTCCAGCGCTTCCACCATCGCAATCGGGATGGAGGCTGTGGAGGTGTTTCCGTAACGCTCGAGGTTCACGATAAAACGATCCATGGGCAGCTTGAGCCCGCGCGCTGCCGCTTCGATAATGCGGATATTGGCTTGATGCGGGATGATCCACTGCACCTGATCGAGGGTTAACCCCGCGCAAGCCAGAACCTCGTGCGTAGACGACGCCATCACGCGCGTGGCAAAACGGAACACCTCTTTCCCATCCATTTGCATGTAATGTTTTCCCTCCACGATCGTGGCTTCCGTAGCGGGATAACGACTGCCGCCTCCGTCAATGCTGAGCAGATCCCCACCGGAGCCGTCTGAGTGCATCACAGAAGAAAGGACACCC
>JAICRQ010000613.1 GCA_025966435.1 Anaerolineales bacterium
CGTGTGCTTCTGCCGCCTCCTGTGAGGGGGGCATGGTCTGGGAGGTCACCAGAATACCGCCTGGTTTCAGAACTTTCCACGAGCGCTCCTGCGTCTCGCCGCCGACCAAGTCGAGCACTACATCCACATCCTTCACCGCTTCGTCAAAGGGAACGCTGGAATAGTCGATGGCTTCGTCCACGCCCAGCTCCAGGAGCAGGGGCAGGTTGAATGAGGCAGTGCCGATCACCTTTGCGCCGCGTACATGCGCGAGCTGTGCGGCAATATGCCCCACTCCGCCGGCAGAGCCGTGGATCAGCACGGTCTGTCCCTCGCCAAGGTCTGCAACGTCAACCAGCGCATACCAGGCTGCCAGGCTCACGTGCGGGAGTGCGGCGGCGTGGACATGATCCACGGATTGAGGCTTGCGGGCAAGGTTGGCAGCCGGGACGCGCACATATTCCGCCTGACCTCCCTCCAGAAAGACACCTGCCCGCGTGTAGACTTCATCGCCAGGTTCCCAGCCGCTGACACCCTCTCCCAACTCTTCGACCACTCCCGATACATCTGTTCCCATCACAAGCGGGAAGGTATAGTTGAAATACGGATGCAAGTACCCCTCCCGGACGGCGATATCGAAGAGGTTGACACTCGAGGCATGGACACGGACCAGGGCTTCTCCTTCGCGCGGCGCAGGGCGGGGCGCCTCATCCACCGTGAGGACTTCCGGTCCGCCATAACTATGAATACGAACTGCTTTCATGGTTGCATGCTCCTTTTCCACGCTGGCAACCAGTCCGTGGGGCTGTAAGATATTGAGAGATACAACCCTGTGTGAGGCAATTGGATGCAATCTGTCATGCGTGGCAAGCTGAAAAATCTGATATAGTAACCACACGAAGCTGCATGGATATTCATCACTGTTCCAATTGCCACTCCGAAAACCGAGCCGAAGCCAGGTTCTGTAAACGCTGCGGATTCTGGCTCTTACCGAATTGTCCGTTTTGTGATACGCGGTTACCGGAGGCAGCACTCTTTTGCGATCAGTGTGGGCGGCAGCTCAACCCTCAAATTGTGAGTACGTCTCCTGTCCTAGACCCTCGTCTTTCCAACCCCTCCGTCACATCCCATTCCCATCAAGTACTACCTCCCACAAGCATATCCCCCAAAGAGTCAAAGCGCCCGCAGCCGATCGCGGCGGTCGGGACGGAGCTGCGCCAATATATCCCCGAAGAATTGATGAGAAAGCTACAAGCGGCACGCGACCAGGGCGGTATGGTGGGCGAACGGCGTGTGGTGACAATGCTGTTCTGCGATCTCAAAGGCTCCACGGCTGCTGCCGAACAGTTGGACCCTGAAGATTGGACGGAGATCATGAATGGCGCGTTCACACACATGATCAAGCCCGTCTATCGCTATGAGGGGACCATTGCCAGGCTGATGGGCGATGCGCTACTGGCGTTTTTCGGCGCGCCGATTGCACACGAAGATGACCCGCGCCGCGCCATTCTCGCCGGGCTCGATATCGTGGAAGCCATCAAGCCCTATCGCGAGCAGATCCAGGAACGATATCACATCGAATTCGACGTACGAATCGGGATCAATACGGGCTTGGTGGTAGTCGGTGCGGTCGGCTCGGACTTACGGATGGAATATTCAGCCCTGGGAGATGCCATCAACCTGGCGGCGCGCATGGAGCAGACGGCGCAGCCCGGAACCATCCAGGTGGCGTATGACACGTATAAACTGATCAAGAACCTGTTTGAGTTTAAGTCGCTGGGTGGGGTCACGGTTAAGGGGAAGAGTGAGCCTGTGCTCGCGTATCAGGTTATCGGTCGAAAATTC
>JAICRQ010000582.1 GCA_025966435.1 Anaerolineales bacterium
TCCACCCCTTCAGGCATCCCAGACTTCCGATCTGAGGGGACAGGCTTATGGTCCAAGGATGAGCCGCTGGAAGTCGCATCCTTAAGCACATTTCGCACAGCCCCTGAACGATTCTTCCATTGGTTCCAGCCACTCGCCAGCCGTATTTTCAACGCGCGGCCCAATCCCGCCCACTTGGCTCTGGCGGAATTCGAACACGCTGGTCACTTGCAGGCGATCGTCACGCAAAACATCGATGGGCTGCACCAGAAGGCTGGTTCGCATCATGTGATCGAAATGCACGGCACGTTGCGGACGCTCTCCTGTACGAATTGCTTTAAGCAGTTCGAGTCCGGTCCCTTTTTACACCCTTATATTGAGACGGGGAAAATCCCCCAGTGCTTAAATTGCAATGGAATCCTCAAGCCGGATGTGATATTGTTTGGGGAACAGTTGCCTCAATCGGCGTGGCATGAGGCGCAGCGAGCGGCTCGTCAATGCGACCTGATGGTGGTCGCGGGTTCCTCTTTGGAAGTCCTCCCCGTCGCGGGTCTTCCTATGCAAGCACTGGACCGCGGGGCACATTTGATCATCATCAACAACGCACCCACTTATCTAAACGTACGCGCGGATGTCGTCATCCTGGACGACGTCGCCACAACCATTCCTGAAATAGCGAAGCGAGTTTTCCATGGCTGAGATTAAAACCCAAACACTGGATAGTTACCTGCGAGTGATCGAAATCTCACGCGATCTGGCATCCACCCTGGATCTGGACACCCTGCTGGACGATATCGTGCGCGCCGCAGCGGACATCACACGCGCCGAGGCGGCTTCCATTTTGTTGTATGACGATACGGCTCGTCAGCTCTATTTTCAGGTATCCACGAATATGGAAGAACCGACCATGCGCGGCTTCATTGTTCCGCTCGAGAAAAGTATTGCCGGCTGGATCGTGACCAACCGCCAATCGGTGCGGATCGACGATGCTCACAAAGATGATCGTCACTTCAGCGAGGTGGAGCAAACGATTGGCTTCGAAACACGTTCTCTTCTAGGCATCCCATTAATCACGAAAAATAAAGTTGTAGGCGTGCTGGAAGTCATCAATAAGCAGAAAGGGCGATTCACCGACGCAGACGAATCGATGCTCTCTGTATTGGGCGCGCAGGCAGCGGTCGCGATCGAGAACGCTCGTCTGTTCCAGCAATCGGACCTGATCTCCGAATTCGTGCATGAGCTGCGCACGCCCCTGGCTTCGTTGAGCACAGCGACCTATTTGCTCCTGCGCCCCGAGATGTCGCGCGAGCAGCGAGACCAGATCGTCAACAACATCCATACGGAAACCCTGCGGTTGAATTCCCTGGCTTCCTCCTTCCTCGATTTAGCGCGGCTGGAATCGGGTCGCGTGCAGTTCCGCAAGACCCGCTTCAGCGCATCGGATCTGATCTATGAATGCACCGACGTGATGACATCCAAGGCATTGGAAACAGGCGTTCAAATCCGAGTAGATATTCCCGAAGAAATGCCGCTCATGGAAGCGGACCGTGACAAGATCAAGCAGGTGTTGCTTAATCTGTTGAGCAATGCCGTCAAATACAACCGCCAGAACGGATCGGTGATCGTCAGCGGCACCTTTGGTGACACTGACTTATCCATCACCATTCAAGATACTGGTGTGGGCATCCCGGAGGAGTCCATTCCACATCTCTTCGAGAAATTTTATCGGGTGCGCGATCATGAGGGCAAAGCTGCCGGCACGGGATTGGGACTCTCGATTTCAAAACAGATCATTCAGGGACACAATGGACGTATCGAAGTGAAAAGCAAGATGGGTGTGGGTACGTCGTTTACTGTGCATATTCCCCGTTCGACAAAATTACAACCCCGCAATCACGAATCATCCTAAGCGTAACCATCACTCTGGGTGGCGCAGGCGTCTTTCATGCTACGTTGTCACCAACACTTTGAGTACGCCCAATTCTGCGGCGTGCTCAATGCTTTGCGCTCTCTCCGTATTAGCGCGCACCGCGCCGCCCGAACTGACGTTCAAGCATATCCACAGAGAGGTGGATCATCGTGGGCCTGCCGTGCGGACAGGTGCGCGGCGAGTCGCACGTTTCCAGGTCGATCAACAGGGCGCGTTGCTCCTCCGCCGATAATGCCTGCCCTGCCTTGACCGCCATCCGTTTGCAGACGCGCGCCGCCAGCTTCGCCTCCACCTCGTTTTGCAAAGGCGATTCATCCTCCTCGAAATCCTCGACCAGTGCGCGCAGCGCTGCAGAGGGGTCACTGCCCATGAACAGCGCAGGCATGGCACGCACCTGGAACGTGTTCGGACCGAATTCTTCTACATCGAAACTAAAGTGCTGCAGGAGAGGTAATTGGGTAAGTAGTAACTGGGCGGAA
>JAICRQ010000443.1 GCA_025966435.1 Anaerolineales bacterium
ACCTCGTAGATCGCAGCGCCCCTTATGTCGTGGGCGGATACCTATTCGATAAGCCGCGTAAGATTCTCTATAAGCTGGCACGTTCCAGGAAGATGCCAGAACGGCGGACTGCAATTGTGAGCACCGGATACTTTATTCGGCAGGGGGATGTGGATGATACCTTCAAGATTGCCGAGATGTTGATCAATGACAAAGAAGACCTGATCCACAAGGCAACCGGTTGGATGCTGCGAGCAGCCGGCGACGTGGACCAGCAAAAATTAGTAGACTTTTTAGATAAGTATGCGGCCAGTATGCCGCGCGTAACTCTGCGCTATGCTACAGAACATTTTGATAAGAAGCTAAGAGATACATATTTGGAAAGGAAAAAGGGGAGTAAATAGCGAGCGACGCGTAACAACCCCAGAGGCTTTTCGTTCCTACCAAAGTACCCTTTTGAAGTTATATATTCATCCAATTTTTATCTTGACATATTAGAACAGATATTCTAAAATTGGATCAATATGTAACACTTTGGTTACATGTTAAGCATGAGAAGAGACGTTTTCCACGCAATTGCCGATCCCAACCGAAGAGCGATTATAGGTTTACTGGCGAATCAAAAGCTGACTATCAACGCGGTCGCAGAGCATTTTCCGATCAGCCGTCCGGCGGTTTCCAGGCATATCAAAATCCTCAAAGAATGCGGGCTATTGGTGGTCCGGCGGCAGGGTCGTGAACGATATTGTGAAGTGCGTCTCGACCGCCTAAGTGAGGTTGCGGAGTGGGTCGAGAAATCCCGCAGTGTCTGGGAACAGCGTTTTGATCGTCTTGATGAGTACCTGAGCGAATTGCAAAAAAAGGAGAAACCCCATGACGAAAAATAATGTAGCAGGTGAGCGGGGAAAACAGGAGGTCTTCATTACGCGTCTCTTCGATGCTCCGCGTGAGCTTGTCTGGCAGGCATGGACAGATCCAAAACATTTCATGCTCTGGTGGGGACCCAAGGACTATACCTGTCCATTCTGCGAAATGGATCTGCGCGTGGGCGGAAAATATCTTAACTGCATGCGCTCGCCCAAAGGGAAGGACTACTGGGGGACGGGCGTCTTCCGCGAAATTATTCCTATGGAACGACTTGTTTTTACCGATAGTTTTGCCGACGAGAAGGGAAATGTCGTCCCGGCAACGTATTACGGGATGAGCTCAGACTTTCCGTTGGAAATGCTGGTCACGGTGACATTTGAAGACCAGGGTAGTAAAACGAAAATGACCTTAAGGCATACCGGTCTCCCTGCCGGACCTGACAGTGAAGGCACGCACCAGGGCTGGAGTGAATCCTTCGATAAGCTAGCAGAAAGCCTGCAGTAAAAAGGAGAAGTGATCATGGCGAATGGGAATAAAGCTGCCGCGGTGTCTTTCCTCCAAATGGCATCCAAAGGCGATGTGCGCGAGGCGTATTCAAAGTTCGTCGCCCCAGGCTTCAAGCATCACAACCCCTATTACGAAGGCTCTGCGGAAACCCTGATGACAGCGATGGAAGAGAACGCCCGTGAGAACCCGTCCAAGGCTCTGGATGTGAAACTTGCTATTGAGGAAGGCGATTTCGTGGCTGTCCATTCACACGTGCGCCTGAAACCCGGGGAACTAGGCGGAGCGGTCGTCCACATCTTTCGTTTTGAGGCGGGACACATCGTGGAGCTCTGGGATGTTGGACAGGCAGTACCCGAGCAGTCTCCGAACCAGCATGGGATGTTCTAATGAAAAAATCAAAACCCGCCGCGAATCAAGCGCAGCAGGTAAATGAGTTCATGGACACGCTCGACCATCCCTTCAAAACAGAAGTGCAGATGGTACGAGAAATCATCAAGAATGTAAATAAAGACATCACCGAGCAGATCAAATGGAATGCCCCGTCTTTTAGTTATAATGGCGAGTCTTTGGTTACGTTCAATCTTTGGGAAAAGGAACGTATTCATCTGGTGTTTCACAACCCAATGATCTCGCAGGTAAAGAGCAAATTACTCGAAGGTGACTATGAACATCGGCGAATGGCGTACTTCGAGGATAAGCAGGATCTAGATGCCAAGAAGGCAACTTTGGAAAAAGTATTAAAGGATCTCATTAAGTTGCAGAACCCATAGAGAAGAGTGTATGAAAAAAACAGATACGATAACCGCCTCCCAACAGATTGACAATTACATCAAGGAACTCGGGGACTGGCGCGGCAAGATGGTCGCCCGTTTGCGTAAGTTGATTCTGGATGCCGCTCCGGAGCTCGCCGAAGAATGGAAGTGGGATACCCCGGTCTGGTCTCACAAAGGGAATGTGGTGGCTGCCGGAGTCTTCAAGGACCATGTGAAACTCAACTTCTTTAAAGGCGCCTCCCTGCAGGACCCGAAAAGTCTCTTCAATGCCGGGCTGGATGCGAAAGCGTCACGCGGTATCGATATCCATGAAGGGGAAGACGTGGACGAGTCCTCCTTGAAGGAGCTCGTCCGAACGGCCGTTGCCTATAATGTATCTGGCAGTAAAAAGAAATAATCCAAGGGAGCATTCACATGAGAAAAATAATCGTCTCTGAATTTGTCTCACTCGATGGCGTAATGCAGGCGCCGGGCGGCGCCGAAGAAGATACAGAAGGTGGATTTAAGTATGGTGGTTGGACTATGCCGTACTGGCATGACGATATGGGTGCAGCCCTTTTTGAGGAAATAAATCAAGCCGATACCCTCCTGCTGGGGCGCAAAACCTGGCAGGGTCACGCGGAAGCATTTGAGCCTGCTCCTGCGGATGACCCATTTGCGGGACTGCTCAATGGCCTGCAGAAGTATGTAGTCTCGACAACGCTGAAATCCGCAGATGCTTGGCGAAACTCTACAATCATCAGCGGGAATGTAGCGGAAGAAGTGCGCAAGCTCAAGGAGCAACCGGGCAAAGATATTTACGTCGATGGGAGCAGTGTGTTGGTTCACACACTGGCGCAGGCGGATCTGGTGGATGAATACCATTTGCTGGTTTTTCCTATCGTCCTGGGCAGCGGCAAGAAGGTCTTTCCAGATGGCTTTTACACGGGTCTAAAACTCACAGATTCAAAAGCCTTTCCCTCAGGAGTGATGTTGCTGCGCTATCAGCCAGACAGGAAGTAATCTGGTGAACTACACGCTCTTTAACCGGGAAGACCTGCCGTCCGACGGAAATACGTATGAATTCCAGGGAATTGAGCATCGGGATACCAATGTCTCATTTATCTGGGTTGACATGCCGCCCGGCGGTACGATACGATTGCACAAACATCCCTACGAAGAGATTTTCATCATACAGGAAGGCCTGGCGACGTTTACAGTCGGCTCTGCCATGCTGGAAGCGCGAGCCGGGCAGGTCATTATCGTCCCTGCAGATGTTCCGCATAAGTTTTCGAATTTGAATAATACTCAACTTAAGCAGATCGATATCCACGTGAGTAAGCAATTTGTCACGCACTGGCTGGAAGACTAACTTCAAGTTTTGCCAGCAGTTGCACTGCCGCCATATCTAGAATTACAGAGAGTAAGAAAATCAA
>JAICRQ010000568.1 GCA_025966435.1 Anaerolineales bacterium
ATTCGATAAAGATGCATTAAGGCTCGCAGCTCTGGCCGTAATCGAATGTTTCGATGTCTGCCAGAGGCGAGGAGGAAGATGGATCGAGCGTGAACCCGCAGAAATCAGGGCGCGTGGCAGCGACCTTGAGCCGCAGATACAGAGGAATCGATGGAAGATCCGCCGCAAAGATGGCTTGTGCCTCCTGGTGGAACGCATACTCTGGATCGGTGGAGACTGTTTGAAGCGCTTTTGCGCAGGCAGCATCATAGACCAGGTTACTGTAACCGCTGACATTCGTGCCGACCCAGCGATTCTCTGCGGTGGGAATCTGCGAGCTGATAAACCAACTGCACTGTGGTTCCAGGCTGTTGACCCCGATAGCGTACTCAGCCAGATCGAACTGCCTTCCAAAGAGTGGACCCGTGGGACCCTGTGTATAAAAATCAGCTGCAGGGGAATACACAACGTTCAAACCGATGCCGCATTCTGACAGTGACTGTGTAAAGATTTCCGCCACCTGGTGTCGTTGTGTTGCAGAGGTGGTATGGTAATTCAGAATCAGAGGCGTATCAGCAGGGACGTTTGTTACACCGACGGCCTGGCGCGGCGTGGAGGGATTGTTGTCTTTGTCAATCCAGCCCACATCCCGGAGGATTTCATTTCCAGAGGCAGGGTTATATTCATAGGTCTGCACGTTGGCATTATGTAAGGGATGATCTGGGGGGAGGTACGTGTCCGGTACGACCGACAAGCCAAACAGAACCGTATCGACAACCTGCTGGCGGTCAAGACACAGGGCAATGGCCTGGCGGGTACGCTTGTCACCGAAGAAATCCGGTCGATCCTCTTCAGCGTCGAAATTATCGTCATACGAGGCAGGCGTAATTCCCATCCCCAGCCATTCAATGGTCATGGTTTGCGCGGTCAGCAAATCTGCCTGATTATCCAGACGCATTTGTTGAAGCAAACCCACGTGTCCATCCAGCCGAGTGGAGGGGTCGAGCACGTCACAGGTCCCATCGACGAGAGCGCTCAATGCCGCGTCAGCATTCGGGAAGATCAAAAAGGTCAGCTCATCAAATCGCGGAAGACCGCTCTCCGCCCGAAAATAATTGAGATTTTTGACGAGGTGGAGCTGTTGCCCTGGCTCCCATTCATCGATGATGTAAGGACCCCATCCAAGCGGCAACCTGGTGGAAACATCCACGCGCAGCAGCTCTTCCACCGGGAACTCACCCCAGGCATGTTCGGGCAAAGGCATCCAGAAGTTTGTATAGTAAT
Organism: Anaerolineales bacterium; assembly: GCA_025966435.1. Lineage (GTDB taxonomy): Bacteria > Chloroflexota > Anaerolineae > Anaerolineales > Villigracilaceae > Defluviilinea. The sequence goes on from JAICRQ010000568.1 coordinate 1,264, forward strand.
CGGGGTCGATAAAACCAGGCTTGCCCCACCACTGGATGGTCTGCTCGTCGGCGGCTTCATAGATCTGTGTGCGGTCGATCAGGAACTTCGAACCAGGGGTTGCATCCTGGGAGGCAAGTGTAAACGAATAAATAGAATCGCTCGCCGTGAGCGGCGCGCCATCGGACCACATCAACCCTTCGAGCATGGTAAACGTCACCACCAATTGATCCATTTGAATGGTATTGGAGCCATCGTAGGCGATGGCGCAATCATCGCTGCGGCAGCCGCTCGGGCGCACGCGTGTTCCCGTGCTGAGCAGGACAACGTTGCCTATCGTATCGATGACTTCCGTGCCTGCCGTCACGCTGACCGGACTGATCTGTGCATCGCCATCTTCCAGTGAAGGGATTTTTTCAAGAATGATCGGCTCATAGGTATAGTCCACCACATCCATCGGACCATCATAAATTGCAGAGAGAACACTGCGTGCCGCAGCATTGAGATTCCCGTAAGGATACAATGTGTTCGGTTCCTCTCCCAGACAAACACGCAGCGAACGGACGACCGGCGTCGCCGTGGCAAGCGGGGTCACCGTGGGTGTATTGGGGACGAAGGGCGTCACCACCGGAGTCGGCGCGCAGGCGCATGCCAGGACTCCCAGTATCAGCAGAACGGTAAGAATACGATAGTGATTGCCCGACATGATCAATCTCCAATACAAATAGGATTCAGAAGCGCTCTGAATCCTATCGTATGTTATGAAATCAAGCAAGGAATGAGCCGGCTACGACTTCAGGCTTTGAATTATGTTATTTATAAGGGTTTTCATCGTCATCTTTCTTTTTCTGTTTTCCCCGATAGACTGTAATTCCTGCAACGCCGAGGAACAACCCAAGCACGGATGCCCCAAAAGAAAGGAAGTTCAAAAAGAGGGTTGACTCGACAACACCAAGCGCCATCAGGAATGGCATCACAAACCCAAAGATCAAAAGAACAATTGCGATAGCGATCAAACGCCCGGGATGGTCAAGGATCATTGGTATAACCAGCACGCCACCAAGTGACGGGGTTCCGGTTCGAAGTCTGGAGGGAACTTCACATCACACAACCCTTCCATGAAATAGGCGCAGCGTGGATGGAAACGACAGCCTGTTGGCGGGTTGACCAGACTTGGCGGCTCGCCGGGGGGTATTTCCTTTAATGTCTCTGCATTTCTTGCGTCCGGCTCCGAGGTGCCGGTAAGCAAAGC
>JAICRQ010000495.1 GCA_025966435.1 Anaerolineales bacterium
GCCCACCTTGCCGTTGGAATACGGCAGCGCACGAACGTATTGCATCGCGCCTGCGAGATCGCCCACCGCCTGCTCATCGGGAATGCCGCCTTCGCCGCGCACCTTTGCGGCGACATCCTCCGGGGTTCCGTGACCGGAGCGGAAGTACAGGTTGGGTGTGAGCGTCACATGCCCATGGAGTGCAAACTTAAGTGTTGTCCTTTTGTACCATTCATCCCAACCCGGCATGTGATGTGCCAGCACTATCGCGGGGAATGGACCCGCTCCCAGCGGGCGCGCAAAATAAGCGTTGATCCAGTCGCCGTTAGCGCCGGTCATCATCACGGTCTCTGCCATCAAGCCTTCATACTGGTCGGTTCGAACCATGCGCGGACTCCTTTTACGTTGTGATGAAATTGGATTTAGCTATTATACAGGGATTGAAGAGGTGAATCTCGCAATTCGGCGCCGTGCTCTATAATTGAACTGGAGGCTGTTATGCAGGAGCTACGCGCTTGCGATGTAACGATCATTGACCCTTTTTGGTCGCCGCGGCTTGCCGTAAATGCACACAAGGCGATCTTCCACCAATGGGAACAGCTCGAAGCCACGCGCTGCATCGATAACTTTCGAATCGCAGCTGGGGAGAAGGACGGTTTTCGTGAGGGATACTTCTTCGCCGACTCTGACGCCTACAAATGGCTCGACGCGGCGTCACGGATCTGCGCTCTCCACCCCGACCCGGCGCTTGCCTCTCTCATGGATTCATTCATTGCCCTTCTGAGGCGCACGCAGATGGATGATGGTTACTTATTTACATATAACCAGATCCATTTCCCCGGCGAGCGCTGGGTGAATTTGCAAATCGAGCATGAGTTGTATTGCCTGGGTCATCTCATCGAAGCAGGCGTTTCTCATGTGCAAGCCACGGGTCGCAAAGATTTGCTCGAGATCTGCACCAAAGTCGCGGACTTGCTTGTGCGCGATTTCCTGCATGCTTCGAACGACAAAACCTGTGGCCATGAAGAGATCGAGATCGCGCTCATCCGTTTGTTTCGGGTGAGCGGGAAGCAGGAATATCTCGAGCTTGCATATCGATTCGTCGAACGGCGCGGGCGGATTCCATTTTATGGCATGCATTTTTCGCGTGAACGCAAAAGTCATCAACAACGGGCAACGTATGTAAATCAATTAAGACAGAAATACATCACAACTCACCCTGAATATCAATCGTTTCGTTTGCCTGGGGGGAACTATGCCAAAAAACCTGCCTTTAGCAGGCTGCGTTATCGCATTAATGCCCTCCGTGGGTTCTATGCACAACAACACAAGCCAATTGCCAAACAGACGGAGCCTGTCGGGCACAGCGTCCGCTTTGGATATCTGGAAACTGCGATTGCGATGTTGTGTCGTAGTCGGTCGGATTGCCAACATCGCACCCCCTGGCGCCGTCCGCCAGGACAGGTGTGCGGTTCGGTGCAGGTGTCCGACCTACTCCCCACACTCGAACAAGCCTGGGAGCGGATGGTCACGCGGCGCATGTATATCACCGGCGGGCTTGGTTCTGCGCCTGAAATCGAAGGCTTTGGCAGCGACTATGATCTCGATCCAGAATATGCTTACAATGAAACGTGTGCCTCGATTGCCAGCCTGCTTTGGAGCTGGGAGATGGCGCTGCTCACGGGAAAAGCCCACTATAGCGACCTGTTCGAATGGCAGCTTTACAACGCGACCAACGTCGGGATGGGGCAACATGGAGATACGTATCTTTACAACAACCCGCTGGAAGTCCATGGTGGTGTGGCCCGCAAAGAATGGTATATCGTCCCTTGCTGTCCCTCGAATCTCTCGCGCACCTTTGCGGATCTGGGAAAATATATTTATTCACATGATGAAAACGAGATTTGGATTCATCAATATATCAGCAGTGAAGCGACAATAGATATCGGCGTGCCTGTACGCGTCAAGATCGAATCTAAGTTGCCATGGAATGGGAAAGTATTAATTCACATTGATCCTGCGGAAAAACGTAAATTTAGACTTCACTTACGAACTCCTTCGTGGAATCCACTTGCAATGATACATATGTATGAACCAGTTAAGGAGAAAATGGTGAGAAATTCGAAAGAACATTTTTCACATATGGTGAGCAGTGCAGGGCTTCGTGAATCTGTTGAGTATCTAAAGCAAACGACTGCTTCGGGTTATGACCCACATGTTGGGTGGTTCACTCATGTAGATAGGACCTGGTCACCTGGTGATATTTTAGAATTCAACTTTGATACCTCTATCAAACTACGCCATCCGCATCGTAAGGTAAAGGGGCACAAAGGCAAAGTGGCTATGACGCGCGGGCCACTGGTCTATTGCCTTGAAAGTGTAGATAATGCTGGCGTAGATATCTTCACCGCCCAACTCGATCCTTCTACATTGAGCGAGGAATTTGTTCCTAATCTCCTTAATGGATGTGTTGTCCTTTACGGCAAAACAACAGATGGCAAGCCATTGAAATTCATCCCATACTTCCTCTGGGCAAACCGCGGTGAGTCACAGATGACAGTATGGGTCAACGCAGCACCATGAGAGAGAACGCAGCGGAATTCGACACTCAACAGGATGACGTCTTTGGGCGCATTGCAAGCCGTTATGATGTACTATGCGACTTATTTAGTCTTGGTCTTCACCGACTTTGGAAACGAAGAGCCGCTCAAATCATTGCGAGAGAATACTGGTCGCAGATGCTGGATTGTGCAACCGGCACTGGTGACATCATCCTGCGTGTCCTGGATCAGGGAAGTCTGGGGCAGGATCAGAAAATTATTGCGTCAGATATCAGTCCACAAATGCTTACCATCGCGCGAAAGCGACTGACATCCGTCAATGCTGCCGTTGAGTTCCGGTTGCTCGATGCACATTCCATGCCGGAAATTCGAGAGGAAAGCATAGATCTTTATTCCATTTCACTGGGTCTGAAGATTTGTGAACGTAAAAAAGTCTTGCAAGAGGCTTTAAGGCTGCTATGCCCGGGCAGCCGGCTTATTGTGCTCGAAGCCTCCAACATCCCCTGGCGCTGGCTTCAGCGTGCGTATCTTCTTTACATGAATGCCTGTATGCCCATCATCGGATGGGTCGCGACGCATGGTGACTCGTCTGCATACAA
>JAICRQ010000043.1 GCA_025966435.1 Anaerolineales bacterium
GTTTTTCCCATCGCAAGGCATACAACTGAACCTGGAAATCGTCGAACAGGGGGTATTGTTCGTCTTCCACCATCCGACCGGAGGTCCCGGAGACCTGGTCCGGGTGCTACAGAGCTGGTCGAGCGTGCAAAGGCTCTTGTTCCGGCTGCGAACCAGCCAGCGATACTGTGCCAGGGATGTGCCTCTGCTGGTCTGGAAAGAGGGGGAAGAGCTGCATATCAAGTACCATATCCCGGACGACATGGCGGTAGAAGAATGTGTTTTTTCCCGCGAAGAGACGGAGAGGATCCTGGCGATGCTCGAGGGGCTGCCAAGCTGGAATTGACCGACCCCCTTCCCGACCTTCCCCAAATGCCGAAGAACACGGAATTTGGGGGAAGGGGATATAAAGAAAGTAGCAATGAAAACAGAGATTCATTTTCAAATGGACGCTCCCCCATTTTCGTCCTGCTGGTTTTCGCGGGGCGCAAATGGGGGAGGCAGGAGGGGGTAAGATGCCGCGCCCGCAAAGAAGTAATCCTAATACCAGACAAAATGCTATCGAACTCAGAAGGGAGTCAACTCCTGCCGAGAGAAAACTTTGGTCACGAATTCGGAACGATCAATTAGGATTCAATTTCCGTCGGCAACATGCAATTGGTAATTACATCACCGACTTTTGCTCGCCCAAAGCAAAACTCATCATCGAGCTGGACGGCAGCCAGCACCTGGATCAGAAAGAATATGATGAGGCAAGAACAAAGTATTTGGAATTACGCGGCTATCAAGTACTGCGCTTTTGGAACCATGAAGTTATGAACCATATCGACGAAGTTCTGAACGTGATCTGGAAGGTACTACGGGAGGAAACACGTGATCCGCAGCGCTAGATCAACCCCAGCTCTTCTGCACGCCGCACAGCCGCCCGGCGGCTGTTGACATTCAACTTGCTGTAGATGCTCTTGGTATGGGTGCGAACGGTGCTCAGCGCGACCGTGAGCTCGCGGGCGATCTCCGGCCCGGAAAGCTCCGTGCGGAACAGGCGCAAGATCTCCAGCTCGCGCTCGGTGAGCGGCTCGGTCAGAGGCTGCGAGGTGGAGCGAGATGTGGCAAGGGATGGTTCGTGCTGCCCCTGCTGCACTGGTTCCGATGCATCCAACAGCCTGCCGGCATAGCCTGGCAGGATCCCCCGCGCCGCCGCTGCCCGGAGCAGCTTGGCCATCTCTGCCCCTTCGTCCAGGAATATCCGGACATAGCCCTCCGGCTCCGCCAGGGCGAGGGCTCGCTCGAGCGGCACAAAAGCCGTGGAGAGGTCACCCTGCCTCTGCCGGGCGAGCGCCTGCAGCGCGAGGATCTCGATCAAGTGCCCTATCCTCCCGCCTGCCTCGGCTGCCTTTGCGAGGCGATCCAATAACCTGGTCGCCGCGTCCATCGAGCGATCGGGCCGGCGGCTCATGGATTGAGCCAGAAGGATCCTGGCGAGGGTGATGTGCTCGAACTCGCGCAGGTAGCTGAGCTCATCCTCGGCCGATAATCCCCGCTCGCGTGCCCAGAGAAGAGCTTTCTCCCATTCCCCCTGCGCGACCCAGACCCGTGCCCGCAGCGCCGGGATAGGACGGACATTGGGAGAAAAATCACCGTTATACAGGGTCTCTGCCTCGTCGAGCAGCTCCACCGCACCGGCTAGGTTCCCCCGGGCTTGCCGGATGCGAGCCATGGCCACACGCCAGCGGGACGGGTTCTTCGGTAATCCATTGAGATCGCCAAGCTCTTTGCTTTTCAGCAGGTGATCTTCGGCGGTATCCAGCTCATTGCGCTCGCGGTAGAGCTCGCTCATCCCCACATGCATGTCTGCCGCGCCACGCAGCGTGTGCCCGCCCTGTGTTGTCGCAAGCTGCAAGCCGCGCTCGTAGGTGCTCATTGCCTCACGCAGACGGCCCTGCGTGATCCGTATATCCGCCAGGGTGACACAGCCCCCGATCACGTCCGAGAGGAACCCAACCCGCTGTAAATGAGCCATTCCCTCGGAATAGATTCGGTACCCTGTCTCGAGATCCCCGCTTGTCCAGGAGGCCAGCCCCAGGAGCGACGATGCCGCGCCGCGCAGGAAGTAGTCCTCCTCCCCCGCCAATGCCAGCACCTCCCGGGCGTATTTCACGGCGTTCGCCACATCGGCTCGAGCCAGGGCAATGGCAGCATGGTACATGGCGATCAAAACAGGCAGATGCTGAAAGTCCTCTTCATCCACGAAAAGGGGTCGCTCGGGAAGACCTGCCGGCATCTCCAGCCAGCGCTCGGCATCCCGCAGGCGGGACTCGACCCCATCAAGCTGACCATTCTGCAATAGTGTGCCGGCATAGTGAACGCTGAGCACAGGCCTCTTCCGGAACAGCTCTTCGGGGAGTGCCTTGAGCCAGCCCAGCAGTGTGGACTCCTGCCTGCTCTGGCGCATCGTCGGGAGTGCTCGTTCCATCAGGTCCGCCGCGCGGTCGAAATCCTGAGCGGTAAGGGCGTGGTAGATGGCGTCGGGTGCGGAGCCATTCTGCTCATACCACTCACTCGCCCGCCGGTGCAGAGCCGGGACCTGCTCGGGCTGCTCTGTCGTCAGGTGCATACGCAGGACATCGGCAAAGAGATGGTGATAGCGATACCAGTGACGCCTGTCGTCCAGGGGAACCAGAAAGAAGTTGCCTCGCTGCAGTGTTTCCAGGCGCGCCGTGCCTCCCTTTTGTCCTGTAACCGCATCGCACAGCGGACCGTTCAAGCGCTCGAGGATGACCGTCTGGAGCAGGAAGTTACGGACGTCCTCAGGCTGGCGCTGCAGCACCTCCTCGGCCAGGTAATCGACAATATAACGGTGATCCCCGGCGAATGCCCGGAGGAACCCCGAGACGTCCTCGTGTCCCCGCATCGAAAGCGCGGCTAATTGCAGCCCGGCGATCCAGCCTTCCGTGCGGTCTTCCAGGACGGCGAGATCTTCCGCCGAGAGCTTCAGACCCATCACCTGGTTCAGGAATTCGGCAGCTTCGGAGGGCGTAAAGCGCAGGTCGGCGGCGCGCAGCTCGGTCAATTGTCTTCGGACGCGCAAGCGGGGAATGGGCAGAGCCGGGTCTTCGCGGGTAGTGATGACCAGGTGCATTGGGGGAGGCAGGTGTTCCACCAGAAAGTTGAGGAGCTCATCCACTGCTCTGGAATCGATCACATGATAGTCATCGAGTACCAGGATGAATCCATCGGGGAGGGTGATGACCTCATTGAGTAAGGCAATCAGGATCGATTCAGTGAGCGGCTGAGATTGCGAAGCCTGAAGGACTTCCCACACCCCCTCGCCAAGTTTTGGCGCCACCGTCTGCAATGCCGAGACCAGGTAAGTCAGAAAGCGGGATGGGTCGCTATCTCCTTCATCCAGTGACAGCCAGGCGGCAGGGCGCTCGCCACTGGCAATCCATTCGCTGACCAGGGTAGTTTTCCCGAAACCAGCGGGAGCCGAGATGAGGGATAATTTTCTACCTTCAGAGAGACCCTCGTCCAGCCGCTCGATCAGACGAGTACGGATGACTACTTTAGGTGGAGGTGGGGGGATGTAGAGTTTTGTAGCTAAAATTGGCGCGGACGCGACCATGGATAAATTATATAACATCTACCCGAACTCCAAGCACTGATTTAGCTCTGTAGACTGTCAGAGAGGAGCATATTTCTCCAACATAAAAACAGGCGGAAAATAATTTCCGCCTGTTTCCAGTTAATTTGAGTTGGTTTTCGAAGTAAAGGTCGATCTTATATTGCTACACCATCATCAGCTTAGGCCGGTATTGTAGTGCCTCTGCCAGATGGGCAGACCTGATCTCTTCACACCCCGCCAGGTCCGCAATCGTGCGCGCCAGCTTCAGGATGCGATGATACGCCCGCGCCGATAGGTTGAGCTGGCTCATCGCCGCCCGCATTAGGCTTTGACCGTCCTCGGGCAACTTGCAAAACTGCCGTATCTCCCCCACACGCATGTCGGCGTTGCAAACGATACTCGATACATCGGTACTCGAAGTTCGGATACTCGACATCGTCCCCGAAGGGGAATATCGTTTTGTTTGAATATCCCGCGCTGCCTGCACGCGGGCACGAATAGACTCACTGGACTCTCCTAGTCGATCTGCACTTAGCTTTTCATAATCCACTCGTGGCACTTCGATGTGGATGTCAATGCGATCCAATAGTGGACCCGAGATTCGTTTTTGGTATTTGGTTACTACCGCCGGCGCGCAGGTGCAAGCCTTCTGTGAGTCACCATAGAAGCCGCAGGGACAGGGATTCATCGCAGCAATCAGTTGAAAATTGGCTGAGAATGTGAGCGAGCCTTTAGCCCGGCTGATCGTAACGACCTTGTCCTCCATCGGCTGGCGCATCACTTCGAGGACGCGTGTGCCGAATTCGGGGAACTCGTCTAAAAACAAAACACCCCTGTGAGCTAATGAAATTTCGCCAGGCTTCGGAATGTTTCCGCCGCCGACCAGACCAGCATGGCTAATTGTATGGTGTGGAGCACGGAAGGGACGGTGTTTAATTAATGGTGTACCGGCAGGCAGTTGATCTGCAACCGAATAGATACGTGTCACATCGAGCGACTCATCAATGCTCATTTCAGGCAAAATACCGGGCAGAGCGCGAGCCAATAAAGTCTTTCCACTTCCCGGACTCCCTGCCATTAGTACATTGTGTCCGCCAGCGGCCGCAATCTCTAACGCGCGCTTGACGTGTTCCTGTCCTTTGATCTCGCTAAAGTCAGTCGGAATGAACATCGGTTCGAGCTCCGACTCCGAGGGCTGGTAAGGCTCGATCGGGCAGCGACCAGACAGATGTTTATAAAGGTCCGCCAACGATTTGACGGGAATAATTTCGAGGTCGGGAATCAGGGCTGCTTCGGGCGCGTCCACCTCGGGCACGAACATCCGCTTGAATCCATTGGCACGCGCGGTCGCTGCCATCGGCAGAACACCACGCGTATGACGGACGAGTCCATCCAGTGACAGTTCGCCGACGACGACAGTATTTTCAATCGCCTCTTGCGGCAGAAAGCCTGCCAGCACCATGACCCCGAGGGCAATCGGCAGGTCATAGGCAGGTCCTTCTTTGCGGACCGCGGCGGGCGCGAGGTTCACAACCACCCGATGACGGGGAAAATTCAGACCCGCGTTTTTGACAGCCGTCTGCACACGCTCACGACTCTCTTGCACCGCAGCATCCGGCAGACCAACGATAATCACGGCTGGCAAACCATTGGAGTAGTCCACTTCCACTTCAACGATAACGCCCTCAAGACCGATCACAGCACAGGAATAAACACGAGCAAGCATGGAGGTGAGTCTAGACGACGCATATCAAACTGTCAACTTACAGGTTCGATATGTGAGATATGGTCTGCCCATCCAATGCTGCGTAGAAAAACGACAATCAATTGCGGCTATAATATGCCCACTTTCAGTCAGGCAGATTTGTTTATCAAGGACACTACTGTGAAATTTACTCCTACGCCACTTTCGGGGGTCTTACTGATCGAGCCTCAAGTCTTCCAGGATGACCGCGGCTTTTTTTTGGAAAGTTACCAGAAGAAACACTTTTCCGAAGCCGGTATTGCCTTCGATTTCGTGCAGGACAACCATTCGAAATCGTGCCGGGGGGTTTTGCGCGGTTTGCATTATCAGATCCAGCAGCCTCAGGGCAAGCTACTCCGTGTTGTGCTTGGCGAAATCTATGACGTTGCCCTGGATCTCAGAAGGAGTTCCCCGACCTTTGGAAAATGGTATGGCACGTATTTATCTGCGGAGAACAAACAGATGCTGTGGGTTCCCCCTGGCTTTGCGCATGGGTTCTATGTGATCAGTCCGCAAGCCGAATTGCTGTATAAAGCCACAGATTATTATGCGCCGCAGTGGGATCGGACCATCCTTTGGAATGACCCCGAGATCCAGATTGCGTGGCCGATCCATGGGGAGGCGCCTATCCTGTCGCCCAAGGACAAAGCTGGCATGTCCTTCGCAGCAGCGGAAGTTTACGAGAATCTTTAGTCAGATATGAATATCGTCCTCTTTGGTAAAAGCGGACAGTTGGGCTGGGAACTCGAGCGGACTCTCGCTGATTTGGGAAACGTCATGGCACTGGACCGCGGACAACTTGACCTCAGCGATTTGAGCGCAGTACAGCGGACTCTGGATAAATTAAAACCGAACCTGATCGTTAATGCCTCCGCCTATACCGATGTGGACAGGGCGGAAAACGAGCCGGAACTGGCAATGAAGGTCAATGCCCTGGCGCCAGCCATCATGGCTGAGATGTCCCGCAAGCTGGGCGCAGCCCTGATTCATTACTCCACCGATTATGTGTTTGACGGCAGGGCAAAGACCCCGTATACGGAGAATGATCCCACCAACCCACTCAACATGTATGGGAAAAGTAAATTAATAGGGGAGGAAAATATAAAGCAGGCAGGCGATGCCTATCTGATCTTGCGGACCAGCTGGGTGTATAGTCTGCGGGGAAATAGTTTTGTCAACAAAGTGCTGGGATGGGCACGTAAAAATACTACATTGAGAATCGTGGAGGACCAGGTCGGCTGCCCCACCTGGGCGCGTATGCTGGCAGAGATAACGAGTCTGTTGCTCGCCCAAACCCGGGGAAATCCATACGAGAAGATCCATGAACAATGTGGGATTTACCACTTAGCGGGTAGTGGATACACTTCTCGTTATGCATGGGCAAAGGAGATCCTCGCCAACGATCCGAACCGTTCCGAGCAAACGGTTCAAGCGATCGAGCCCGGGCACACCAAAGAATTCCCGACGCCTGCCAGCCGCCCGCTTTTTTCCGCACTGGACTGCACGCATTTCGAAAGAACCTTCGGATTACGCGTCCCTCCATGGCGTAGCACCTTAAAACTGGCAATGGCTGGGTAACCTAATTTCACCCAGCCCTCCATGATTATAAGCACCCCTAATCTTGTTGCATTATTGCAGCAGAACAGTCCAGATATCAATCAAACAGGCGTTGTGCTTCAACCTTCTTAAGCCGATAAGCTGTCATATTTGTTATTCGGAACCCTGTGAATCAGACGATATAATCATCGGTATTGTTTTCTTTATGAGACTCTGGAGGACGTTATGAACTATTTTCTATTCTCTCACCCATTCAGGAATGGCACGCGAGTCGTCTTACTGCTGGCTATGCTGTTTCTGAACTTTGGCTATGGCGGCACAAGTGTTGCCTATGCCGCGCCGCCCGCGCATGATGATTTTGCTTCTGCGAAAACGATCAACACCATCGAATATCATGACACGGTGAACACGACCGAAGCAACCCCAAGCGATACGGTCCCGAACGTCGATGATCCAAGTAACTTTTCTTGTGATGGGTTCAATCACCTCGCCGGCTTCGCTTCCGTCTGGTATACGTACACGCCGCCAGAAATCCAGTCGATCTCCCTGGACACAATTGGAACGAATTACGATACCTATATTGCGGTCTGGACAGGCACGCGAGGGAACTTAACTCTTGTTGCCTGTAACGACGAGACCGCTTCCGGGTTCTCTGAATTGTCTTTGGTCGCTGCTGCAGGGACGACCTATTACATTGAAGTTGCACAATTCAATGACGGGTTGGGGACAACCGATGATATCGGTGGCAACCTGAATTTCAACGCTTACATTACAAATACCAACGTAAGGATTGGTAATGTACTAAGAGGCAGATACTTTATTCCAGAGAGCGGCGGCTTGCGGAGAAGCTTTCTCAATCTCAATAATGGTCCGGTGGAGATCAACAATGTAGCCGGAAATCAAATCATTGCCGCGGAGCGCGTCATCTACACGGTCAGAGGCGTGCAAACCAGCTTCTCCGAATTGATGGGACTGCCACATAGCCTGCTGGGCACCACATACTGGCTGCCCTGGTATAACAATGTAGACCTGGATACACAACTGCGGATCGGAAATGTGAGCGGCTCGCCGGCAACCGTGACGGTTACGATTGGTAATACACCGATGGGCAGTCCGATCCAGTTGGCAGCCGGCGCGAGTACCCGCGTCAGTTTTGCTGGCGTCAACGGTGGACCGGTAAAAATTGTCGGCACACAGACGATTGTGGTCGCGGAGCGCGTGATCTACAAAGTCCAAGGCGTACAAACCAGTTTCTCCGAAATGATGGCGCTGCCGAACAACCGGCTAGGTACCACATACTGGCTGCCTTGGTATAACAATGTAGACCTGGATACACAACTGCGAATTGGGAATGTCAGTGGCGCAGCTGCCAACGTCACGATCACGATTGGCGGTCAGCCGGTAACAGGTGGCACATTCTCGCTTGCCCCTGGCGCCAGTAGGCGTGTCAGTTTTACAGGCATTAACAATGGACCGGTGAAAATTGTCAGCACACAACCGATTGTGGCTGCGGAGCGCGTGATTTACAAAGTTCGAGGCGTGCAAACCAGCTTCTCTGAAATGATGGCGCTGCCTGCAAACCAGCTGGACAACATTTACTGGATGCCCTGGTATAACAATGTGCATCTGGATACTCAGCTGCGGATCGGAAACGTCAGCAGCACACCGGCGACAGTGCACGTATATATCGGCGGCACAGAGATGGCAGATAGTCCTTTCGTGCTACAGCCCGGGGCTAGTACCCGCAGGAGTTATGCAAGCATCGATAATGGACCTGTGCGAATCGAGAGCAATGTCGACATTGTAGCTGCCGAACGTGTGATCTATAAGGTTCAGGGCGTGGAGACCAGCTTCTCCGAAATGATGGGATTACCTAACGCCTTCCTGTCCTTCAGATACTGGATGCCCTGGTACAACAACGTGGATTTGGATACGCAGCTACGCTTTGCCTTACCCTAATCAACAGAAAATCAGGTAGAAACGCAAGCCTCCGAGCCATAGGCTCGGAGGCTTTTTACTGCCAAACATCTTCCGCTTAAAAAGCACTTCTCATGAACTTGACCAGATCTGTCTTCATCTTCTTCAGGGATGGCATATGGATATACATCATGTGACCCGCCTCGTAATACTCCATACTGACGTTTTTCTGCAGGCTCTTGTCCAACCCGAGATGGCTAAATGTATATTCCGTCGCGTAGTACGGTGTACCGAGATCGTAATACCCGTTTGCAACGAAGACTTTTAGATGCGGGTTGTAGGTCATGGCCTTGCGCATGGTCTCCGCTACATTCAGATATTGGTTCTCAGAATAGGACCAGGGCCAGACCTTTTCATTCAGGATCTCGTAGCGAAGGTCCGATTCAAATTTCAGTTCCGCCCGCACCAGGTCATAGAAACCTGCAGTGTAGGGTCCCAGGACGTTCGTGAGCAGGGGATCGTATTCGGCGGACTCTGTCACGCCGAGGCGGTCCAGGCCGAGGAAGCGGCTGTCGAGCCGGCTGACCGTACGACCACTCTCACGCAGGAGCTCCTTGAAGAAGTGACGGTCCATGATGCGCAGATTTGTACGTTCGATGAAATCGGTGGAAAGTCCCGTGAAGCGCGCCAACTCCTGCACTACATGCAGGCGCTCCTCTACTGGCAGAAGATCGCCTTTCATCAGCGCCGAGGCATAGGCGCCGCCTGCAAACTCTTCCGCCTCCTGCAGGAACTTTCGGAGCGGCTGTCCGCTGCCTGCCTTCTTGTGATACCACGCCGTCGCGGCGTACCCGGGCAGGAACAGGATGAAGGGCAGCTCATTATGGTTAGTAAAACGGATGGTCGTAAAGTCCAGTACGACCGAGATCAGCATCAAGCCGTTGAGATACAGCCCATGCCGTTCCTGCAAATATCCCGAAAGACCGGCGGCGCGCGTGGTCCCGTAGCTTTCACCGATCAAAAACTTTGGCGAGAGCCAGCGGTTGTAGCGCGTCGTGTAGAGGCGGATAAAATCCCCCACCGACTCGATATCCTTACGGTACTCATGCCACTCTTTCGGTTTTTGTCCATCGGCGGCGCGGCTGTACCCCGTGCTGATGGGGTCAATAAAGACCAGATCCGTTTCGTCCAGGAGAGAATATTGGTTATCGGTCAACCGGAACGGAGGAGGAGGCAGCTCCCCTTCATCGGTCAGCACCACCCGGCGCGGACCTAGGACGCCCAGATGAAGCCAGACCGACGATGAGCCGGGTCCGCCATTGAAGGAAAACGTAAGCGGGCGCTTCGCCAGGCTTCCGTTTTTCTCCGTAGCCTTCGCCTCATTGCTATCCTTGGTATAGGCGATAAAGAAAATCTGCGCCCGCGGCTTTTCCCCTTCCCATTCCTTCTCACGATCGGCAGGTTCCTCCTTCAGGACCATCGTCCCGGCTGTGACGGTGTACTTGATCTCCTTGCCGCCGATCCGTACCCGGTGCCGGGTTACAACAAGGTTATCCTTTGGGATTGGTTTTTCTTCCTTCTGTTTTTCCTTCTCTTCGGGTTTCTTTTCTTCTTTGTCTGGCATGTTTTCCTCAATTACTAGAGTAAGAATAGAATTGCTTTCTACAACATACAGTTCAGAATTATTGGTTTAGAATGGCTTGAATACCATCAACCACAACACAAACATCGGAATCACATATCCCATCAGCACAAGCTCCCCCACCTTTAATTTCTGTATATGTGCCTGTACCTCGGCTGGGCTAGCGGGTTCTTCCGCCGGGAACCGGTCTCCTCGAATCATGTAGGGCAGACCCACCATTCGCCTCAAATGTTTATAGCGTTTCTCATTCATAAAGACCATATAAAAAAACACAACAACCATCAAAATAATCGATGCCCAGATCCAGCCTTGATTCCAGATTTTGAGAATAAAGGGCATGATCAGACCGGAAATTCCCATGACCATAAATGCGATGAACATCGTCACCATGCTGGACATGGAGAGATCGAGCAGCGCGCGGATGCGCGCCAGATCCGTTTCCTTGCGAAGCTGAAACGCCATGGCGATGGACGTCCCATGCGCCAGAAAAAATGTGATCGCTCCTAAAATGTGTATGAAGATCAACCAGGGAACAAAGATGAGCATGTCGCCTCCAGGAGTCTAAGGGCTGGCATCATTATATGATAAAGAGAACTCTGTTTCAATTGTTTCCACACGTCCAAACTTTGTTATGCTACTTCGCTCGAGACTCTGCCAGCTTCTTAAGGGCATCCAATGGCAGAGCATCCACGTTTCTCCCCATATATCCGGAAGAGGCAGTTGCCATACTCAAAGAGTTATAAATCGCTTCCTCTGTCGCCTCGATGGCTGCCTCGAACAGAGGCGACATCCGGTCATTTGGTACTTCGGGATACGCCCAAACCTTACTTCGTCGTTCAGGCGTCCGTCGTACTTCTTTGGCAGTAGAAAACGCGATCACGTAATCCCCCGACCCGTTGCTCATCGCCGCGCCAGTCCGCGCCAAACCTGCCAGGGCGCGTTTGGCGAGGCGGTTGAGGTTTCTATCTGAGAGGGGCGCATCGGTTGCCAGGATGATCATGATCGAGCCATCTGCCGATGCATCTTCAAGTTGTTCTTTTAAGTAATACTGCCCGAGTCGTTTCCCAACAGGAATCCCATCCATCTGTAGAACGCCGCCAAAGTTCGACTGTACTAGCGCGCCAAGTGTGTATCCACCCAGCTTTTGAGGCAGGAGGCGTGAACTCGTACCGATGCCACCCTTCCAGCCAAAGCAAACAGTCCCTGTCCCCGCGCCGACGCATCCTTCCGCAACGGGTCCGGAAGATGCGTGCTCGATCGCGTCGATCACATGCTCTTTCGTAACCACCATCCTGCGGATATTGTTCAACGTCCCATCGTTCGTTTCCCCTACCACCGGGTTGACGCTTCGCACTTCCTCATTCCCCTGCTGTGCAAGCGTCCATTCGATCACGGCTTCTGCAGCACGCGGAACACAGAGTGTATTCGTCAACACAATAGGGGTTTCGATCTCCCCCAGTTCCTCGACCTGCGTCGACCCGGTCAGCTTTCCAAACCCATTTCCCACCACGATAGCAGCGGGAACCTTCTCTTGAAATACGTTTCCGCCATGCGGGAGGATGGCGGTGACGCCCGTGCGGATGTCTTCTCCTTCGATCAATGTGACATGCCCCACTCTGACGCCGCTCACATCGGTGATAGCATTCCATGTTCCAACAGGCAAAATGCCCGGGGAAATCCCCAGTTCGCGGACCCGTTTGCGAGAAATGCTCATGATTCCTGGTTGCTATACATTTTGCTTGCGATCGAATCAATTTCTGGAACGATCATCCTTAATATGAATCGCGCCAGCCCATCACAAGGTTTCAAGAGAAGATAGGCAACATCTCCAAGAAAGGGATTTCGCATCCTTTTTGCCAGAGGCTTTCCCACCACGTCATATACCTTTCGGGAAGCAATATGCAAACGCGGCTGTACTGCCATCAATGCCAGCTCTGCACATTTTAGGATCTGTAACTGCTTATTCACCCGCATGGTCTCTCCAGTGCTGCGCCGCACAGGCCATGAGCCTACAATCTGTGGATGTCCCTGAGCAGCAGCTGTCGCAATGTAACAATCGGGTGGAGGCTGCGGAGGCAAGGCCGCGTAAAGCTCATACATCTTGAGAATATCGAACCGCCAGGCAGCCATGTAGCCAGCGACCCATGTAGCAATCCCAACGCCGTGTGGAAGCGTCAGTTTGAATCCGTACGTTCTAAACAGCCAGATGGCAGCCTGAAGAGCCATCCAGAGCGACCAAAAAGGAGCCGCTACCGTCAAAACCACGAGGACGAAAACTAGTGGAGACTGCAGACTTCTCATGACCAACGCACTGGTAATAAATATTGCTATGGCAAGTGTTAATAGTGTGGTGTTCACAGCTTTCGCGCCCCATTTGTTCGCCAAGGA
>JAICRQ010000168.1 GCA_025966435.1 Anaerolineales bacterium
AAGGTCGTTTTTGACACGGC
Organism: Anaerolineales bacterium; assembly: GCA_025966435.1. Taxonomy (GTDB): domain Bacteria; phylum Chloroflexota; class Anaerolineae; order Anaerolineales; family Villigracilaceae; genus Defluviilinea. Next base: position 21 of record JAICRQ010000168.1, read on the forward strand.
GTATGTGTTTGAACGGATTTCGTTCCAACAAGCAATCCAGGAAGTTAAAGAAAGTAATTATGCAATCATTTTCATTCTCGTTGGCTTGTACGCTGTCTGGGATCTGAATCAATCCTGATTGGTATTTGAAGGCGTATTTGATCGATGACTCTTTATTCGGTAGACTTTTGCAAGGATCTCGAACAGCGATTTGCGTCGTGTCAACTCGCCAGGCCTATACACGTGGAACGTTACGATGAAGGGGACCTGCTTGAGTATGAGATGGCGCCAATCTTGCCCGGCAGCGGATGCGAGCGGGTATCTCTGCTTGTAGAAAGATTTGTTGGAGGCGGGTTTGCAGGACAGGTCTATAAAGTCAGGGTGTTATCGATCACCGGACCACAAACTACTCTTTCCTCCGAAAAAAGTTATGCCTTAAAAATCTTCATACCACCTTCTACAGTTGCCTTATTTTTTAGGAATCTTTTGTATGCGATCGGGTTTCAAGCACCTTTTCAATTACAGGTCAATCCAACTGCGGCGCGGGCCGGCGCGCTCTGGCAGATGTTTATTCACCGCGCGGCTGCGATTCGCTTCGGAGATGAAAAAGCTGTCAACCGAATCCATGGGACACTGGTGGATACATCCTTGGGCAGCTGCGGCGAGATTACCGATTGGGTTGAGGGACGTCATTGGCGGCTTGAAGTAGATGATCGCATCGACTTGCTCACCCGCTGGGAAAAAGGCCAGCTGGACGATGATCTTGAAGTGGGGTCTCCGGAATATCGTCACAAAAAATCGTTCATGCATGAGTTCGTGAAGCTCCTCCACGAAATGGGCGCGCATGAGTTCGCCCGCCAGTATGAGTGGTCCACATGGAAGAGCCAGCCAAATGTTCTCAAGCGTCTCGAGACAAATGAGAATCCTGAACGTGGGTTGACGGCTGTGGATTTTCGAGCCGGCCTAACACTCCTCCCTTTTTTGCCAATGAGTCCCGGTGACATAAGCTTGATTTTTCAAGGCTTAAAGCGCAAAAGTATTGTCCAATTTGACCGCGGCGATCTGAATCGGCTGGAGACCTTTGTCCTGGCTCACAAGGCGGACTTTGCTGATTTGATGCCTCTTCTCAAGGAATTGCGAGAGTGTGAGCGCATCTATCGTAATTCGGCTCCTGACATCACTCATCATGGGCTGAGGTTCCTTTTTGATAAATCCCTTCGAGCTACGATTGCCAGTAGTGCCGTCGCAGGCTGGCGCATTCAAAATGTCATTAATGATTGCGCCGAAAAACGTTTGTACGCCAGTCGTCCTTTCCTTCTGTTCTTCTTTCTACTTGGTTTGCTTCCACTGTTGGGCACCATCTTGCGCAAAGCTATTGGTAGACCGGATTACCGCTCCCATTACCTGCACCTGCTTTACGATATTTCTTATATGCAGAGAGCATTCCTTGCCTGGCGTATTGAATCACTGATTCGCTGGCATCGTGAGAACCGAGTTAAGTTGGAAAAAGTGGAAGCTATTTACCGATCGGCTTTACTTTATCTTTATCATGTTCCACTTTCCATATTGCCTGTAGGTCTTCATCGCTTCCTCTCTGACCGGTCATTCTTCCTCCAGACAGGTTACGATATTTTTGTGCGCCCAATCCGTTTGTATTTCAACGCTGCCATGAGAGAGGAATGGCTGCGAGAAATGGTCCAGCAAGGAAGGAATCATCAGATGATCAGCAGTCGGGATGCAGAGGAAATCCTCTCAAAGGTGGGCGACCCTTATATCCATAAATACTTGCAGAGCCTGGCGGTTCACATCTGTATGTCGCCCATTACACATGTTATTTCGTTTGGGCTGGCAGCGTATTATTTAATTACTCATCCTGAGATGCCCCAGGCGCAAGCATACGCGGTGGCGGCAGGAATCATTGCATTGTTTCAACTTATTCCTATTTCGCCTGGGTCCCTATCACGTGGGCTGTATGTACTGTATGTGGCTATTCGAGAACGCAATTTCAAGGATTACCGCATCGCCCTGCCTCTCGCATTCCTGAAATATGTTGGTTATTTATCTTTCCCTATCCAGATGACATATAGTTACCCGACGTTGGCGCGCTTTATGGCGGGTTTCTGGGCGACCCGCACCGTTCGCTTTGTGCCGGTTTTTGGGGAAAGTGGGGCGCTGCTGGAGCATAAGATTTTTACCCTCTTTTACAATGTACCTCTTACGATCCGCCGCAAAATGGTCGAACGGGCAGAGAGACGCAAATTGCAGAGACCACGTCTCTGGCATGCCGTTTTCGTTGTATTGGTCTTTGCCGGCCTGGGCGGATACAGCGAGTATTTATCCGTATTAAGGTTTGAGTCTGGGCATGGGCTCAGGCAAATGGCACCCATGTTGATCGCGGCAGGTTTTTTAGGCGGGATCTTGGTCAACACTGGTAGTGGGGGAGCCTCCTCTTCCCAGCGAATGATGCTAGTACTAGTAAGCGGAATCAGTATCGGTGTCCTGATTGCTGCGATTTCCTCAGCTTTGAACGTGCATGTACTGAGTACACCTATCCTCCTCCTCTCTAATATTTTCTGGTGCTCATTTATCGTTGGGCTGTTGTCCGTGGTGGGAGCAGTCGTGGCGGAATTCAAGATATGATGGGCGGTCAATGTTACGCGGATATATTTCCACCTGTCTGCAAGAGAGTCTTGTCCCTGTGATAGGAACGGAATGAATACGCCTAACACAATCATTAATGGAGTCTCTTCACATATGAAACAACAAAAAACCTCTATTCTTTTCCTGATCATTGCCGCAATATTTATCGGCATTACATTCCTGCCTCTCTTTGCCAGTGAACGCATTCTCGATCTTTTCGCGCGGGAGGATGGAGTCTTTGAGAACCTGACAGCTCTCTATCTGTTCGTCATTGCATTGGTCTTTGGCGTTGCTTTATTCTATGTTCGGACCGCCTCGTTGCTGCTTAAATTATCTTATACAGGGCTGGCATTGCTTTTCTTTCTGGGTGCCGGAGAGGAGATTAGTTGGGGCGAGCGGATCTTTCACTGGGAGGATCAAAATTTCATCCGCGGCGTCAACGTGCAGGAAGAATTCACTCTTCATAATTTGAAGTATTTCCAAGGTGAGGAATCCATTATTCCTGTTAGTGCTTCGCAATTGTTTGTCGTTTTTGCTTTTATATTCGCGGTGCTGATCCCGCTTGCTTGCACCATTTCTCCCCGGATCAGCGAGTTTGTGGCACCGCGTTTTCCCGTGCTGCCTCTGTATCCCGGGGTGTTAGTGGTGCTCACGTATATTTTCCAGAAGCTCATGCTGAGAGTCCTACCTATTGTTCCGGCGCTCTACCAGCACCCGACCATGCCCATACCTCAGGGAGTGCATGAGATACGCGAACATGGGTTCACGTTTGCCTTGCTTGCTTCCGTCATTATTTATTTTTCAAGGGAATGGGCGGCGAAAAAAGTTGCAGACAGTCAGGCGATCAGCAACCAGATGACTAATCTTGGTTCCAGGATTCCTGTTGGCATGGAACATAAAGGAGAAAAAATATAGGATCCGTCTGAGCATGGATTCATTGAGCCTCTCAGTACTGTGCGTGAGAGCGAAGGCTGAGGAATGCCCTTGCGATGCTCAGCATTGTAGCCGGAAGACAGAATCAAGCTTGCGTATATGAGAAATAAGAAACTAATTACCTGGTTGATCGTCGCGATTGCGATAGTTTTTTTTCTGCTGCTTTTGCGAACCTTGCAGCCAGCCAGCCCAGTTCCAGCCGTGACCAAGGATGTACAAACCTCCACTGTCACGGCCACTGTGTTGCCATCATTCACACCTGTTCCTACTCTGACGGCTGAGGATGTTTCCTGCCAGCGACCTTATTCAGATTCGTCCATCTGGAACATTCCAATTGACTGGTCGATCGCAAAAATTCACCCGATGAGCGATTTGATGATGAGTGCGTTTTTTGAATCACATGATTGGATCGGATCAGACACCACGAAGTACACACCGAACATGTACTGGGTATCCGATAGTACTCCACTTATACCCGTACAATTGCTGAAGAATCGCTTCCGGGATGCGGTCAACGATCAGCAACTGCAATTCGGGGAACCTGCCAGTGTCGTATGGATGCCCCTTCCCCTGGAGGCCCGTCCTGCCGTGGGAACGGATGGACAGCTGGTCGTGATTAACGTCGACACCGGCGAGGAATGGGGTTTGAATGAAGGCTTCGTTGACGACGAGGGAAACTGGTTTGCCAGCGGCGTATATCGCTATCACATTGAAAACTCCGGGATTCCCCCCGATGGCTTCGGACAGCGCGGGGCAGGGATCGGTCAGTTAGCCGGGATTGTGCGGCGCTGTGAAGTAGATCGCGGACGGATTGACCACGCCGTGACGCTTGCCTACGATTACCCCTGTGAGGAAGAAGTTTGCCTGCAAAATGGCTGGCCGGCTTCGATCCCTCCTTTTCGAAAAACGGATGGCAGAGGTATATCTTCCTATGACCTCCCGGAGGGCACGCGCCTTGCAATTCGACCTGACATATCCCGGGAACAGATCGTCGAGACTTGTGACGGAATTAAGGGATGTGTCGTCTGGGCCTTGAATATGCAAGAGTATGGCGGTTTTGTCGTCGATAACAGCGACCATCCCAAAACGTATGCCGAAGGCGATGCCACTGCCGAATGGGAGCCGTCGGTTTGGACTCGGAACATGCTGCGCAATATTCCGCAGGACTGGTATGTAGTGATCGATTGGGACCATCCCTCCACTGAGGTACGGTAGATGGCTGCACGGGAGCTGGTTCTAAAACTGCGTGACAGGTTGAATTCCGCCTACACGCGCACGTTGCAGCGAACGTATTACAGGGTGTTCGGGCATCAGGTCGACCAAAGGTTTGTTATTATCGGCAATGCCCGTACTGGATCCAACTACCTTCTGGATGGCTTGAAAACCTCGCCGCGTATCCGAATGTATCACGAGATCTTTGCCTCGCACAATCGCGAGGTGGGAAAGGATTTCGAAAAGATTCTTTCGACCCTTTATCAATATGAAAGCAAATCCATAGAGCTGGTAGGGTGTAAGGTCTTCTATAACCACCTGACGGATGAGGAATGGAAAAAGCTTGTAAACCTCAGGGATTTCAAGGTCATTCACCTCACACGGCGAAACCGACTCCGGACGTTGATTTCTCTGGAAATTGCCTTCAAAACCGGCAAGTGGACGCATGCCGGAAATTCTGCAGAGTCAAAAGAGAAGCAGGTCGCGCTCGACCCGCAGAACCTCCTCAAACGTCTTGAGCACATCGAAGAGGGCGAGGCTCTGACACGGGTCCGTTTTTGTGACCGGCCTGTGTTGGAAGTCGTGTATGAAGACTTGGTACAATCGCCTCACGAGGTATTCGAATCGGTCGGGAATTATCTGGGTGTGGACGGGATCGATCCGGATCAGATCCGGCTGAAACAGCAAAACCCGGAAGGTCTGGCTCAATTAATCGTGAATTATGGTGAGGTTGAGGCTTTCTTAAAGAATACTCGTTTTGCAGAGTACCTCGTCCTTTGAGCTCTGAATGGATACAGAGAGTTGGTACTTTGATATGCTCCTCTACCAGAGACTCGGAAAGAGTGAACGATGAATATTACCAAGAGTGATCTGTTTTATGTGTTGATGAGTATTGTGGTCGCGGCCGTCGGCGTGGTTGCGGTTAGCAACCCAAACAGCAACCTCGGTCTTTATGGACTTATGGGTTTGGTGGCAATTGCTATTGTCATGGCAATCATCATCAAGCCCAGCCTGGGTGCAAATATTCTTGTGTTGGCGATTTTCACTAATATTTCGGATCTGCTTACGAAACAGGGATACATAGGCATCATTAAACCCCTTGTCGTGGTCGTGGCGGTTGCACTTCTATTACGTTACTTTTATGCCGGCCAAATTCCGATCGGGCATTCCAAAACAGCAAAGGTTGAATATTTGTTGTTGGCATACTTTATGGTCGTGATTGCGTCGTTTCTTGTGGCTTCCGATAAAACCATAGCAATGTCAGAGATCACAGATTTAGGCAAGGATATTGTCATTATTTACTGCATACTGTTCGCTTTGCGGCAACCTCAGACGTGGAAGCAGACAGCATGGCTCATGATTATTACTACAGTTTTGTTATGCTTGTTGAGTATGTACCAATTTGTTACAAATAACTATGATCAGACCTTTTTCCTGTTGGCTTCCATTCAAATGGATAAGGCGCTCGGTGCCTCACCAATCCCGCGCATCGGAGGTCCCATCAATGCGCCCAACCTTTGGGCGCAGGTACTCGTTGCAATATCCACCTTAGTCGTGTTTCGGTTGTTTCACGAAAAGCAATTGGTAAAAAAATTGGCGGCGATTCTGATTCTAGGAATCATTCTATATGTTGTTTTCAATACTTATAGCCGCGGCGCTTATCTTGTGTTAGCCATCGATGCTGTTCTTCTATTGTTCGTATTCAGGAAGCAGTTCAATCCGATGATCCTCATTGGTGCCGCGATGGTTGTGATTCTGATGATTCCATTTTTACCGGCAACGTACCGGGACCGTTTTACATCCCTGTTTGTCGTTACCGACGAGAATGGAATCTACCAGGATACATCGCTACGAGGTCGCAGCAGTGAAATGTTGACTGGGCTTGCAATGTTTGCAGAGCATCCGATTCTTGGGGTGGGGGCAGGAAATTACAAACCCAATTATCAGCGTTATGCTCAACTAATTGGAATAGAATTCAGAGCGGACGCGCGCGACCCCCATTCTCTCTACATTCAGCTCCTAGCGGAGACGGGGATATTAGGAACCGTAGCATTTTTAGCGATGATCTTCTTCCTGTTTGATGCGCTCAACAAGGCATGTCGTGCCCTCGAAAGATGGCCTCAGTTCGCGGATTGGCTACCATGGATCAGCGCGATGCGATTTGTTATCCTATCCTACCTGTTGACCAGTATTTTCTTGCATAATGCCTATATTAGATATCTCTGGCTCTTCATTGCAATGGCACTGGCTGGGATCCAGATTACATATACTATGTTGAACAATGGGGAACGGAACTTACCAGTTGAGGCAAGACGTTGATGAACTCTTCCCTGCCTAACCGGTACAGCGGGCGTGACATTGCCCGTAAGACCGCCTGGGGATTTATCTGGAATTTTTCCGCGTATTTTCTGGGAAAGATT
>JAICRQ010000457.1 GCA_025966435.1 Anaerolineales bacterium
TCAGAGGACGAATATACCAGCTCAGTTCCGAACTTTTTATATAACTGGTACGTGTAATAAGCCGGATATACATCAAACGGACCGATAAGCCCCAGGCCGCCAAATCCCCCTTTTGCCGTGAGCGCCCATTCATTTGCCATAAAAACGTCATTTTTAATCATTCGCCCCAGGACATCGGCTAACCAGATGGCATTGTAATGAGAGTCGGGTGTTGCTTCTCCGCCTACCGATTTATCATACGCAGAGTTGAACTCCGTTACGGCGATAGGCAGGTCACGCCCTGTGTATTGGTGGATTAATTCGCGTGCATGGACAATGATTTTGTCCCACTCCCGAGCATTTGCCCTCAATTCGTCAATAGAAGGTGGGCCCGAGGTCCTCGAACTTGGAAATGGATAGCGATGAAACGAAACGATGTCAACCAGGTCGCCATTTGCCTTGAGGAACTCGACAAACCACTCTTCGTCTCGTGGACCAAAGTTTGTAGTTGCACCGGGGGAAGGATCAAAACTGAATTGGTTAATTTCCGCACCTACCAACTGAATAGTGGGGTCTACCTTTTTCATCGCCTCGGCGAACGTACGCCACTCTCTATTAAACCGTTCTGTATCATACGATTCACCACGGTTCTTTAATTCAGCATCGAACAGGGTGGGCTCGTTGCCAATCGACCAGTATCGTACGTTATAGTTTTTCTCCACATTGGTATAGCGGACCATCTCGGCAGCCTGTTCCGGCGTCCCATCCAGCAAACGGACATGAAAGATCGCTGTGGCCCCCAGTTGATTTGCGAAATCCATAAATTGATCGATTTGCAGGGGTGTCACATTATTATGGTCACCCCATGCACCGGCAGGAAATCTGAGAATTGTAATTCCTGACTCAAAGGTTTGAGGCAGCATATAGAAAGGAACAGTCAGCCAGGGACCATAATTCGAGCCATAGACCAGTGGGCTGATCGGTCCGAGCGATTGGGACGGATCTACAAATAATGTGTCAGGAATAGGAGTGGGATTAAGGGTGGGTGTTGGGGGAGGCGTTTGGGTCGGGGTAGCGGATGCCGGTGGGGTAACAGGACTCTGAGTCGGGACCGAAGGAACACATGCGCAAAGCATCAAAATCAGAACGATTATTTCAAAAAGTCTGTGCATAGTTGCCTCTGAAACTTCGTAATGACTCGCTCGTATATACTACCATACAGTACGGTTACAGAATTGTTTGGTGAGGTCTTTTCACTTCCGTCGATGATAAAATCTGCCCCAACATAAATGTCAAGAGTGGGCATCCACGATGAAAAAGCAGAAACCCGAAACGAAATCCAAAGGAGAAAACATTATGCGTTCCATTTCATTTCCCAAATGGTTGACCTGGGGTATTGTGACACTGGTTGGTGTCGTCATACTTGCTACGGTCATCCGTTCTTTTTGGTATTTTGAAGTCATTAATAACGATGAAGTTGGCATTGCCATTGAAGCCGGTCAAATCCAGGGCGTAAAACAACCAGGCATTGCTTACGATCTTGGTCTGTTTGTCGAGCTGGTCAAGATCAAGACGAGTGCGGTCGCAATCACTGTGGATGACCCTGAGCTGATCACCTCAGACAAGCAGCGCATTGGGCTTCAGGTGACAGCCGACGTCTTCCGTCCGAGCGAAAGGGATCTCGTGACAGGCAACTATGCCCGTTATCGCGGCATTTATACCGATGATAATTCGCTCCAGCAACGTATGACGGCTTTCACTCTTCAGGCAATGAAGGTGTGCGTGGGTGATAAGAAGTTTGATGAAGCGGTCATTGGCTCCGGGCGCGATGCTCTGCGTGCCTGTATTGACGAAGAATTGAGCACTCTCGCCGAACCGCTTGGTCTGGAAGTGCGAAACGTGGCGGTCCCGCAGGTGACAATCTCACCCGAAGTACAGGCGGCGTTGGATGCCATCGTACAGAGCCGTCTGCTGACCGAAAAAGCCAAACAGGATGTAGAAAAGGCGCAGCAGGAATCTCTTGCCTCACAGGCAGTGGAAGAAGGGCGCATCCGTGTGGAGCAATCGAAACTACAGGAAGAGGCACGCCAGCAGGTCACACTGCAACAGCTCAAAGAGCAGCAACTGGAAGCACAACTCACAGTGATTGAGCAGGAGACGATCAATGCTCAGGCACAGCTGGAGCTCACCCAGGCACAGCAGCAGGTGGCTGACGAACAGGCACAGATCGATCTTGCAAAGGAAATTGCCCTGGCACAGCTTTACGCCGCAAACCCGGACTACGTATCCCTGCAGATCGCCCTGGCGAATGCCCAGTCGATCAAAGAAACAGATAAGTTGATCTTCACGCAGGATGGCGTATTCCCGAATTTAATATTCAATAATGGTGCGGTTCCCAGTTTTGATGTCGGCTCACAACCTTAGAAAATTGAGTTTAGAGTAACGACTTGCCCTGACCCCGAAGAGGGTGATGCCGGGAAAATCGCCATAACAAAATATAACAGGGCGACACTAAAAGTGTCGCCCTGTTGTTTATCTTGATCTGTCTTCAGCTTTTATGATCGAGATATTTGAGCCCGGAACCCGTATTGAATAACACGATTTTTTCTTCAGGGTGTACCCAGCCTTGTTTGATCAGTTCTTTGAGGGCGGCAAGGGTTGCTGCGCCTTCGGGGGCCGCGAAGATACCCTCCATGCCCGCAAGCTGTTTCTGTGATTCCAGGATGGACTCATCGCTGACTGCGATCGCAGTTCCTTCACTTTCGTAGATATCCTTGAGGATAATATGATCGGCAAAGCTTTTTGGCACGCGTAAACCCGAAGCAAGGGTATGGGCGTTCGTCCAGAAGTCGCAGAAGGAGGCACCCTTCTGAAAGGCTTTTACGACAGGCGCACATCCGTCCGCTTGCACAGAGACCATGCGCGGTCGTTTTGTATTTTCCAGCCAGCCTAAGGCTTCCAGTTCGGCAAAGGCTTTCCACATGCCGACCAAACCTGTGCCGCCGCTGGTGGGGTAGACAATTACATCCGGAAGCTGCCATTCAAATGATTCCGCCAACTCGTATCCCATCACTTTTTTCCCCTCGACGCGATAGGGCTCCTTGAAGGTTGAAACATCAAACCAGCCTTCGGCACGCGCCTTTTCTCCAGCCATGCCTGCCGCGTCGCTGATCAATCCATCCACCAGGATGACCTCTGCGCCCGCCATGCGGCTCTCTTCGATATTGGCAAACGGAGTATCTTTCGGCATAAATATATGCGCCCGCAAACCCGCTCGGGCTGCATAGGCAGCCATCGCCCCACCTGCATTACCGGCGGTGGGGATAATGACTTTCTCCACACCTAATTCTTTCGCTTTTGAAACTGCCGCCGCCAACCCGCGCGCCTTAAAGGAACCAGTCGGATTACTGCTTTCATCCTTCACATAAAGATTGGAAAGCCCCAGCTCATTCTGCAAGCGAGGCAGGGAAAGTAA
>JAICRQ010000206.1 GCA_025966435.1 Anaerolineales bacterium
ATCTCCGTAGAAAACCAGAATCCTGCCCCTAAACTCTGCCCTTTCAAGTTCCGCCAATGTGCAGACGGGGATGGTCTCCGCTGAGATATCACAGGAGGGTGAAAATGTGTTCGCGGATACCTCCAGCGCCTCTCCGTTAAGTTCAAGAGATGTATACTCCGCTTCCCAATCGGGACACGGAATCTCCTGCATCTCCACAGAAAGCCCACTTTGCCTGAACACCTCACTGATATAGTCCGCTGCTGCTCGATTGGCGGGAGACCCAATTGGACGACTCCCGATCTGAACAGCGAGGTGCTCCACGTGTTCCAACGTGCCATCGGCAATTGTTTTCAAACATCACTCCTGGGATCAAGCCAAGGACAAAAGAGTCCGCGCACGAGGCTTCGTCTGATTCGCGTACCTGAGCACCCCGGCTAGAAATTAAGAAAGTCGTGAGCCTTCGTGGAAAGGGATTGACTCTCAATTGTCCATTCGCTATAATGATAAAAACGTTTACGTAAACGTTTACCTATTTCAGTATACCCGATTTTTTCAAGGAAATCTATATAGATGGTAACCATCCGAGAAGTGGCTGAAAGCGCAGGGGTTTCCTATGCCACCGTATCGCACGTCATAAACAACACTCGGCTTGTTTCCCCCGAAACACGCGAACGCGTATTGGCGGCGATGGATGCTTTAAATTATCGCCCGAATGCTCTGGCGCGCTCGCTTCGCCAGGGGAAGACAAACACGCTGGGCCTGGTTCTCCCGGACAGCGCCAATCCCTTCTTCGCCGAAATCAGCCGCAGCATTGAAGACGAGGCCTTCAAAAGAGGCTACAGTGTTTTTCTATGCAATACCGAACGGGACACACAGCGCGAGTTGTTTTACGTGGATGTTCTGAGCAATAGACAAGTGGATGGAATTATCTTTGTCGCAGCAGGTGATCAGGCGGACTCGCTTGATTTTTTGCTCCACCGTAACATGCCTGTTGTGATGATTGACCGGAACCTCTCAGACGTCGAAGTGGACGCGGTGCTGACAGATAACCAGCTTGGGGGATATCTTGCCACCCGGCATTTGCTCGAACTCGGTCATACACGGATCGCCTGCATCGCCGGTCCTTCCAGTATTACGCCCAGCGCCGAACGGATCATCGGATATCGAAAGGCGCTGGAAGAAGCAGGAATTTCTTACGAGGAAACCCTCGTCTTGCGCGGGGATTATCATGCGCAGTCCGGAATGGACATCACGAAGTCAATTCTTTCCCTCCATCCCCGCCCAACAGCCATATTTGCTTTGAATGATCTGATGGCGCTTGGTGCGCTTCGGGCGGCTGCCGAGGCAGGCTGCTCTGTTCCTGAGGATCTGGCAGTCGTCGGCTACGATGATCTGGAAATTGCACACTTTACCAATCCCCCACTCACAACAATTGCTCAACCCAAGAAAGCGATTGGTGTTCAGGCTATTAATTTACTGGTCGGTCGGATGTCGCAAAAGAATCGTCCACCGAGTCGTATTATTCTGCCGCCGGAACTGATCGTCCGCCGTAGTACCCAACCCCAGGCCAGCGAAGTCGAGGTGCCATGACTCCAAAGATCGTTGTTGTTGGAAGCGCCAATACGGATTTTGTTCTGACAGTGCCAGCATTGCCCTCCCACGGTGAGACAGTGTTGGGTGATCAATTTCGCGTGGTGCGCGGCGGCAAGGGGGCGAACCAGGCGGTGGCGGCAGCGCGGCTGGGTGCTGATGTCACATTGGTCGCGCGGTTGGGTACGGATAGCTTTGGGGATGAAGCGCTGGCTGCTTATAAGCAGGAGGGAATCCGAACCGATTTCATCCTGCAAGACCCTGATATTCATTCCGGGGTCGCGCTCATCATGGTCAATAAAAACGGAGAAAACCTGATTGGTGTTGGGCCTGGCGCCAACAGTCACTTAAGCGTGGAAAATGTTCAGGCTGCAGAGGAAGCCATCGAGGCGGCGGATTGCGTGCTTGTGCAGTTGGAAGTCCCTCTCGGGGTTGTGCAGGCGGCTGTGGAAATTGCACGCCGCCATAACGTCAAAGTTATTCTCAACCCCGCGCCGGCCCGAAAAATCCCCCAGGACATCCTCGAAGCAGTTGACTATCTCACACCGAACGAAACGGAAGCGGCGATTCTTGCAGGCCAGAATCCATCTGAAATGGGATCAGATTCTCTCCCAGAGCTGGCTTCGATCTTGGGTGTCCCGAATTTGGTAGTCACACTGGGCTCGAAAGGCGCCTGCATTCTTCAGAGCGGGCAAATATCCCTTGTTCCTCCCTTTTCCATTAAGCCAGTAGACACCACAGCTTCCGGCGACGCATTCAATGGAGCCTTAGCCGTTGCTCTAGCCCGAGGCGAAGATCTACCTCAGGCTGTCCGCTATGCGAACGCGGCGGGCGCGATCACGGCTACTCGCCTTGGAGCCCAGCCTTCCCTCCCCACCGAGCAGGAGTTAAATCAATTTATGGTTTCATCAGCGCCTGGATCAAACCCGGCAGTCCCGGACGCTGTTGACTCGTTAGGTTAAGCAGGAACGCCTTTGTAATGCCGGGTATTACATTCTATTCCGAGGAGGAAGAAATGAGAAAGGAACGATCTTTGGTTTGGGCAGTCACAGCACTGCTCGTGGTGATGTCGTTAGTGCTGACTGCTTGCGGTGGGCAACCAACGGCAACTGCCACCGAACCGTCTGGCCAAGAGCCGACCGAAGCGCCGGCAGAACCCACGGATGTTGCAACCGAAGCCCCCACCGGGGAAGCAACGGAGGCGCCGACAGGCGAGGCAACAGAAGATCCTGCTGCAACAGGAGAGCCTGTTGTCATTACGGGAGAGAACTATAGTCCAGATATTCCCGAACCTGCGGAGCCCGTCACCGTGACCTGGGCTACCTGGATTAATACAGAATCCCCCTTCTGGCAAGCAACCATCGCAGCCTTCGAAGAGGTCCATCCGAATATCACGATCGAGGTGCAATCCGTGCCGAATGAGGAGATGTTCGACAAGTTCCTGACACAGATCGCAGCCGGCAACCCACCAGATACTGCTTATGTCTCCGACTGGATGACTGGGGCCCTGGCGCAGAACGATGGACTGGTTCCGTTGAATGACTATATTGCCAAGAGCAACATTATCGATGTCGATGATTATGTTCCGGCATACCTCGAACCCTCCCGGGCAGGCGACGTCCAGTACGGTCTGCCATTCGCCGGCGAGACAACCATGTTGTTCTATCGCACAGACCGCTTTGAGGAAGTTGGACTCGACCCGAACCACCCACCGGAGACGTGGGAGGAGTTCCGTGAATATGCCGAGAAGCTCACTGACACAGCAAACGCTAAGTATGGCTTTGCCGTATTTGCTCCAGAATCCGCTTTTTACTTCTACCCCTGGCTGTGGCAGGCGGGTGGAGATCAGTTGAACCCTGACGATCCAAACGATGTAATCTGGGACAGCCCTGAGGGACAGAAAGCCGCTGATTTCTACGCGAGCCTAGCACAATACTCGCCACCCGATCTCCTAAATGCCACATCGTGGGACGGACGCGTGCCGTTTGCCAATGGAGATATTGGTATGTACATGGCGGGCACCTGGTTTGCCGGAACCCTGATGACAGAGTTCCCTGATGCAACCGGTCTGTGGGCTGCCGCGCCATTACCACAGGATCAGCGCTGCGCCACGACGATCGCTGGCGACCATCTGGTGATCTTCAAAGCATCCAAGAACCCCGACGCAGCGTTCAAATGGATCGAGTGGTTATCCTCGCCGCAAAATATGGTCGCGTACAACCTGGGCAACCCCAATGAACCCGGCACGTTGCTGCCGCCTAAGCAATCGCTTTTAGATGATGCTTCACTTTACGAGAACCGACCCTATCTACAGGCGTCCAAGGACAGCATGGGATGTGCTTATGTTCCTACGGCAGATCAGCCGAATTACTTTATGGCCGAGGAAATCCTGAACGAATATCTTGGTCAGGCGTTCTACGGCGAGATCTCCGGAGCCGAAGCCGTTCAGCAAGCCGCCGAAGAAGCGGAAGCAGCACTCCAAGAACAATAAGCATCTAAATTAATGGCTCAATATCCTCCCTTTTCAGCAAAACGCTGAAAAGGGAGGACGAAAGAAAGGAGACGCATGGCCGTCACCGAAGTTACCCGCTCAAGTCCCTTTTCCGCGCGGCTGCGTGAGACGCTGCGCCAGATCCGTAAGAACTGGTCTGCGTATCTTTTCATCGCGCCCGGTCTCATCCATTTCGCGATCTTTACGGTGTTCGCCGTGGGGTTCGCGTTCTATATCAGCTTCCATGAGTGGAACATTATCAAACCAGACAAACCTTACGTGGGGCTGCAAAATTACCTGGATTTAATTGACGATCCTCGTTTCCACCGGGCAGTCAAAAACACAATGACCTTTATGATCGGTGTGCCTCTCAACCTTATCGCCGGTTTGTTTGTGGCTCTGCTGCTCAACACCAAGGTCCGTGGGCAGGCAATTTACCGCACACTGTTTTACATCCCGGTCGTCACTCCCCTTGTCGTCTCATCGATTATCTGGAAGTGGGTTTACCAGGGTGATTATGGTTTGCTGAATTACTATCTGCTGCAATTAGGCATCATCGATCACAAAATTACCTGGCTCGCCGACCCGAACCTGGCTCTGCCGGCACTGATCATTATGGGCATCTGGGGCGGCACTGGCGCGACGATGGTGATCTATCTGGCGGGTTTGCAGTCGATCCCCGAGGAGATGTATGATGCAGCCAAGGTGGACGGTGCCAGTGCTCTCCAGCGCCTGTTCTACATCACCATCCCTCTCCTCCGGCCGACCACCTTCTTCTTATTCATCACCGCTGTTATCGGCACATTCCAGATCTTTACAGAGATCTACATCATGACGAATGGCGGGCCTCTAAACCGGACCACGACCATCGGATATTATCTCTACACAAAGGCCTTCCGTCAATTGGAGATGGGATATGCCACAGCGATGGCATTTGTCCTTTTCGCCATGATTTTCGTCTTCACTGTAATACAGTGGAAGTATACGCGCGGCGACGTGGAGTATTAGAGAGGAGCGACGAAATGGCAATTACCCAAACAGAGAAAAGTGTCTCCCAGCCAATCAGCACCCCGGCAGTGCGGCGAATCAAATGGCAGGAAGTGATCGGAAAGCTGATCGTGTATATCCTTCTTACCGCGGGCTCGATCATCTTTATTGCTCCCTGGGCCTGGATGGTTTCAGCCTCCTTCCAGCCGATCGGACAAATTTTTAACTGGCCGCCGAACTGGATTCCGGAAACGTTCACTCTCAATAACTATCGAAAATTTCTGGCAGCGGAAGGTTTTTTTCGCTGGGTTCTCAATAGCGGTATGCTGGCCGTGGTGGTTTTGGTGGTCCAGCTGTTCTTCAACTCGCTGGCTGCGTATACCTTCGCAAAGCGCAAATTTCCGGGCCGGGATACAATTTTCCTGGTAATGCTGGGCACCCTGATGATTCCCGGCCAGCTCTTCCTGATCCCGAATTACATGATCCTTCTGCGCTCCCCCCTGTTTGGAGGCAACAACCTGCTCGGTCAGGGCGGGCATGGCATGCTGGATTCCTTCTGGGGCATCATCATCCCGTATGCGTTCAGCGTCTGGAGCGTTTTCTTCATGCGCCAATACATGAAGGGCATTCCCGACGATCTGCTGGATGCCGCGCGCATGGATGGCGCTTCGGAGTTCGCAATTTAT
Organism: Anaerolineales bacterium; assembly: GCA_025966435.1. Classification (GTDB taxonomy): domain Bacteria; phylum Chloroflexota; class Anaerolineae; order Anaerolineales; family Villigracilaceae; genus Defluviilinea. The sequence goes on from JAICRQ010000206.1 coordinate 5,737, forward strand.
TGGAAAGTGGTCATGCCTCTCTGCGGGCCCGTACTGGCGGCACAGGCAATCTTTACCTTCACATTTGTCTGGAATGACTTTTTCTGGCCGCTGATCGTCATCAGCAATCCGGATCTTCGTACCCTGCAATTAGGTTTAGCACTGTTTGTCATCAAGAACCGCACGGTTTGGGATATCGTCTTCGCGGGCTCCGTCATCTCTACTATCCCGGTCTTGCTGATCTTCATCTTCTTCCAGAAATATTTCATCCGCGGCATTGCCCTCACCGGTATGAAGTAAAGGATTATGGAAAAATCTCCCCTTACCCGCCGAGATTTTTTACGTTTGTCTGTCATTGCTGCCGGCAGTGCCGTCGCGGCAGCCTGCCAAAATACGCCCACCCAAATCGTTCTCACGAGCACAGCTGTCCCCTCTCCGACTCCGTCCGTCAGGCTAAACCTTGGAGGTAATGTGGAGGCCTGGACGTGGGTGAAGCAGGTGCACGTGGGAGTATCGGAAGGCGAGTGTGAGCGAGTTCTGCTCCGTCTGAACGGTCAGGAAATCCAAACCGAGCCGCAGGGTGACTCCTTTGCAGGAGAGATCCAACTTACGGGAGGGGAGAATCAGGTCAGTGCAGTTTGCGTCCAGCCGGGGGGTGCCGAGGTGCAGTCCGAGCCGGTGGTTTACACCGTTCGGCTCAGGCAAGC
>JAICRQ010000419.1 GCA_025966435.1 Anaerolineales bacterium
AGGTGGGTATCGACGAAAGCAGCGGATATGACTCCACCAGCTTTCGATTCAGGATGCCGCAGCCCATCCCGTCGTATTTATTCGCCCTGGCGGTGGGAAATCTGGAATTCCGCGAATTGGGTCCGCGAACGGGTATCTACGCAGAACCGGAAATCATCGAGTCAGCAGCTTGGGAATTCGAAGAGAATGAGACCAAGATCATCGAGGCGGAAAAATTGCTGGGTCCCTATTTGTGGGAGCGCTATGACCTGCTGATTCTGCCCCCTTCTTTCCCATATGGTGGAATGGAAAACCCGCGCCTCACCTTCCTCACGCCGACGGCGATCCTCGGCACCCGCGGCATGCTCTCCCTGATCACGCACGAGCTCGCCCACGCCTGGACCGGCAACCTGGTGACCAACGCCACCTGGCAGGATTTCTGGCTCAACGAGGGCTGGACAACCTACGCCGAAACGCGCATCACCGAAGTGCTGGAAGGCAAAGACTCGCTAGACCTGCACCTGGCGTTCAACGAAAAGCAGTTGCTAGCAATTATGGAACTCATTGGGATGGACTCACCTCTGACCCAGCTCAAGCTGCCGGCGGAGAAGGACGCGGATTCCTTCACCACCACCATCCCCTATTACAAAGGATGTTTCTTCCTGCAGGAATGTGAATACGCAGTGGGGCGCGAACGTTTCGATGCATTCATCCAAAAGTACATCGCAAGCTTTCAGTTCCAATCGCTGACCACCGAAGCTTTCCTCGACTTTCTGAAAACAGAATTACCTGAAGTGTTTGAAAAGGTAGATGTACACCAGTGGATCTACGAGACAGGTCTGCCCGAAAAACGACACCGACCGAAATCCCGTTTGTATGACGAAGTCCAACAAGCGCTGAATGATTATGAACGAGGCGTCAAGCCAACCCAAGAACAATTGCAGGGCTGGCATCGCTATCAGATTATGTCTTTCCTGCAAGGCTTGCCCCGTAAGATATCGCAGGAAGATTGTAAATACTTCTACGAGATTCTCGAGCTGGACAAAAGAAATGATGTCGCCCTGTTCTCTTACTTCTATGTGATCGCCATTGCAAGTGAGTATGAAGCCATCCTGCCACGCGTCGAGGAATATATAGGGAGGATCGGACGTATGTTATACATCCTGCCGATCGTACGAGTCATGATCGAAACGGATTGGTCACGCGAACATATCCGCCCATTATTTGAGAGCGTGCGCGACCGCCATCATCAGATTACGGTCCATGCGATTGAAAGGTTGTTGAAGAAGGCAGAATTATAGAAAAGCAGGTGAGAAGCTCACGCGTTTGATGCGTTCCGCCCAATGCGAAAATGCAGGGGCCAGCGGACCAGGCGTGTTTCCTTTTCGTCGCCCCACGCGGCAGCAAGCTTATCCCAAATCAGTTCGAGCGGGTGTTGTCCTTTTTGTACTTTGTATCGCTGCGTGGCAGACCAGCTATCCAGGAAGCCGGCAAGCTGGATTAAGTTCCAACGGATTTTCATGTTGAAGGAGGGAGGAAGGATCTCCTCAAACGGGAAGGGAAGCGTTTTGTATCTCTCTTCGATATAGTGGATGCGTTCGGGCCAGTATGGTCCGACAATGTCACGATAATAGTGCCAGACCAACGAATCGATCTCGGGGGAAATTTCTACTGCGTTATACGTCCATGCTGCGAGGATACCATTTGGCTTGAGAACGCGTTTCACTTCGCGATAAAACTCATCGAAGTTGAACCAGTGGATTGCCACGGCGACCGTAACCAGGTCCACGCTGGAGTCGCGGAGCGAGACGTGCTCGGCAGGTTCCGCGTGATACTCCACATTCTCGTATGGGTAGGCATGGGAGATTTGTTCCGCGCTGGCGTCGGTCGCGTAGATGTTGTCAAAGTGTTTCGCTAGCCCGATCGCAGCTTGACCGCTGCCTGTGCCGCAGTCCCAGGCGAGGGAACGCCCGGGCGCGATGGATGCAAGATAAGCGTATACCTCATCCGGATAGCGCGGGCGGCTCTGCGCGTACTTCTCGGAGTGCCCGGAAAAATGATCTTCGAAGTTAAAGGTTTTGCTTTCGCCTGGCATCGTCATTACCTCTCTGAAGGTTCATTTTTCTCTATGAATTGACGCAACCTTCGGAAGTGTGCTGCCAGATCCGGCAGTTGATAATGGGCGTTCAAGCCGCTTGGGTTGGGCAGCACCCACACAACTGCACTAGCCAGTGGGTCCGGTTGCTTGCCGAGAGAAACTGTCTTCTGTCCAAATGCCGTACGGTAAGCGCTGATGCCCAGAATGGCAACGACCTGTGGTTGATAGCGTTTCACCTTTGATTTTAAGCGCCGCTGACCTGCCACCAGTTCTTCAGGGGCAAGCTCATCCGCAGTTGCTGTGGCGCGAGTGACTAAATTGGTAATTCCATACCCAAATGTCAACAATTCATGTTCTTCACTTGGATGCAACAAACGCGGCGTGAAGCCTGCCTGGTGTAATGTCGGCCAAAAGCGATTGCCAGGACGCGCGAAATGGTGACCGGTCGCGCCTGAATACAGCCCGGGATTAATTCCGCAGAACAGCACACGCAGTCCCGAAGCAATCACATCGGGGACCTTTTTGTTTTGCGCAGCAAGCAATTCCGCGCGCGTAGGTTTATGAGGGGTCGGAGAGCGGCGCATTTGGATTCATCAATAATTGTTTACATTCCTCAAGTTCCAGAATTTTTATTTTTACACCGTGCGATTCAAGAAATGCCCTTGAGCTTTCATATCCATCCCAGCTTGCGCCGACGATAACTTCTGGAACTCCCAGCATCACGATGGGTCCCGCGCACATAATACAGGGAAAAGCGCTTGCATACATAACCGTATCTGCATATGTCGCTTGCAAGCCTGCGGCGCGCAGAGCTTCCATCTCGGCGTGGCTGATCGGGTCGTTATTTGTGTTTTCCTGGTTTCTTCCTCTGCCAATCACCTCCCCGCCGCGCACTAACACAGCACCATACGGATAATCTCCTGCACTCCGCGCGGCTTTAGCTTCCTGGATTGCGATTTGCATGAACGTGTCCACAGACTGCCATCCTTTGTTCGGAATCAGTAAGCGTGTACAATACGATGCAATGAGTATAGCACGTCTAGTTATAGAGGCTTCTGCACGCCCGCTTGCAAACAATGTGAGCTTGAGCTTTAGGATGAAGGTCCCAACCCTGGATAACTTATGAAAGAACATGTTATTTATCTTGCCCTGGGCACCAACCTGGGGGATCGTCTTGCGAACCTCAAGCAGGCAATTGCTGCCCTGCCTCCGCAAATGGAGGTCAAGGCAAAGTCCGGGGTCTATGAGACGCCGCCCTGGGGATTCGAAGATCAGCCCAAGTTCCTCAATCAGGTCATCAAGGCAAACACGTATCTGGACCCGGAGCCGCTTCTCAAACACCTCAAGCGGCTGGAAGTGGCGCTGGGCAGGAAGGAATCCTTTCCCAACGGTCCGCGCTTAATCGATATCGATATCCTTTTCTATGACGACCTGGTCTTGAACAAACCGTCGCTCGTGATCCCTCATCCGCGGCTGCACGAGCGCGGGTTTGTGCTCCTGCCGTTGATGGAGATCGCTCCCAGCCTCGTGCATCCCGTCACACAGAAAAGCGTTCGTGAGATGGCAGAGCTGAGTAACTCAGAGGGGATCGAAAAGTTTGCTTCATAGAAGGTGAACGATTGCATACGATATAATCTCACTGGAGGAATTGCCATGAATCAAGTCAAACC
>JAICRQ010000230.1 GCA_025966435.1 Anaerolineales bacterium
CGGGCCGTGATCTCCGCGTAAAAGTCGCTGAGAGGAAGTTCGCGGCGCATGCTTGCCAGATAAAACCCGGACCTTGCGACAAGTGTCAGCCGGTTCCGGCTAAGGCTGGCGCTCGCATCATCTGAGACGGCAATATCCCACAGGCTGTCGTCGGAGAAATCCTCCTCAAGAAGGATCCTCCCAATCCCGGGACTCATATCCGGCGTCCCGGTGTAGGTGGGGGCGGAGAGTTGTGTAGCTGTGGCAGAAGGAGGGAACCAGACGATCGTCGGCGTGGGTGTGCCTGTCTCGGTTGGAATGGGAGTTTCAGTGGGTTCCGCCAAGTTCACAGGCAGGCAGGAGATCAGGGAAAAAAAACCACAAAGAAGGAATAGGATAGGAAGCGCTTTCATATAAGAACAACGACAGTCTTGATAAAGAAATATTACAAGCTGTTGTACAATTACTTCACAAACATTCTACTGCACGCTTGGCGCACCGCGTACGCGTGATTCGATTGTACCTGATGAAGAATATATCATGCCCGATAGGGTACAACGCAGCACGATCACTCGCAGCTTAATGCAGATTTGTAGCACATTAGGAGACTCTATGACCGAAAAAGTAGTGCTCGTGACAGGCGCCTGTGGCGAGATAGGTCAGGCTCTCGTGCAAGGGTTGGCAAAACAGGGAGGTTACCGCATCGTCACCGCAGATCTCTCGCCTCTGCCCGAGAACATCAAAGACGTTTCGACGGAGCACGCGCAGGGGGACCTCGTATACAAGATCAAAACCTTTTATGACTACGATTTCGATATCATTTTTCATCTGGCAGCTTCCCTCTCCTCTAAAGCGGAGGTGTCGAGTGAGGACGCGCATCGCATCAATGTGGAAGGGACGATGCAACTGCTGATGCTGGCGGCCTATCGCTCCGAAAAGTATCAAAAGTCCGTCAAGTTTATATTCCCCAGCTCGATTGCCGTGTATGGAATGCCGGACCTGGAAACGAAGAAATTAGCGGGTTGTGTAAAAGAAGAAGAATACAATCTGCCTCACACGATGTACGGCTGCAACAAACTCTATTGCGAAAAGCTTGGCACCTATTACAGTCTGTATTATGGTCAAAAGCATCTGGACGAGCGCCCGCCGCACATGCTGGATTTTCGCTCGATCCGTTTCCCGGGCTTGATCTCTGCCTTTACGCTTCCTCATGGCGGGACGAGTGACTATGGTCCCGAGATGCTTCACGCCGCCGCGCAGGGGAACCCCTATTCCTGTTTCGTGCGCGAAGATACAAAGATTTCCTTTATGGCGATGCCTGATGCTATCAAATCTCTGTTGATGCTGGTGGACGTCCCGCGTGAAAAGCTACATCATCAAATCTATAACATCGGTGCTTTTGCTCTAACGGCAGGCGAATTCCGCGACCGCGCCTCGAGAGCCTTCCCCGGCGCGCAAATCACGTTTGCGCCGAACCCGCGCCGCCAGGGAATTGTGGACTCGTGGCCCGAAGACGTAGATGACTCGCTCGCCCGCGCCGACTGGGGCTGGCAGCCTGATTATGATGCAGACGCGTTCTTCGATGAATACTTCCTGCCCGAGATCAAAAAACGGTATCAAAGGTAGAGGAGACCCACCAAGGTTTAATCATTGCCAAGGGCGACCCTCATGGGTCGCCCTTAATATATTCTTGATATAATTTTTGTTTAATGAAAGCTCACTTTCCTCTTATTCTTTGTCTGATCACTCTTTTCTTCTTTTTCCTCAGTATCCTCCTGCCGTTTGGCGGCGCTCAAGCCGCACCGGATGCGCAATTCGTCACTGCCACGCCGGGACCGGACGGTCGCATTCTGTATGTAGTGGTGGAAGGCGATAGCTGCCTGCAAGTGGCGCTCCTGCATGGCATTACGGTCCAACAGATCCGTCAGTTCAACACCCGGCTGGATGAAAACTGCACGCTCACCGTCGGGCAGCAGCTTGTCGTGGGTCTCGCACAACCTGAGGCGCCCACCGCGGGACCTGCCCCGACTCTGCCCTCTCCCACAGTCACCGCGACACCTGTCAGCGGGACAACCGAGGTATGTGTGCTGTTGTTCAATGATCTGAATGGTGACGCCGTCCGCCAGGAAACGGAACTGGGAATCGAGGGTGGGGCGGTCAGTCTCACGAATTTGAATGGCTCCTATTCCGAGACGCAGAACACCGTTTCTGCCATTGACCCGGATACGCTTTTACCGGTCCGGTCCTGTTTTGTAGATGTCCCAAATGGGGAATACAACGTCAGCATGGCTGTGCCAGATGAATACAATCCCACGATGGCATTAAGTTACACGCTCAACGTAAAAGCTGGTGACCTGGCTGAGATCAGTTTCGGCGCGCAGTCCAAAACGATCACAGTCAGCGAGACGACCGACTCCCCGGAGGGCAACCGGTCCTCCCTGTTAGGTGTCTTTGGATTCCTGCTGCTGCTCGGCGGCGCGGGGCTGGGATATTATGCCTACCGTTCCGGTCAGCCGAAGAGCAAACTTAAGGGAAGCCCGTTGACGAAGCGTTAAGCCTTCATCCCATCGGGTAGCGCATTCTCTGTCCTCCAATCAAGTGCACATGGAGGTGGAAGACGGTCTGGCCTCCGTCCGCGCCGGTATTAGTGATTAATCGGTAGCCGCCTTTTGCGATCCCCTCTTCTTCCGCCAGCCTGCGCGCCACAGTGAAGAGGTGCCCCATCAATGGCTCTTCTTCGACTTCCAACACGCCGACCGATTCGATGTGCCTGTTTGGGACGATCAGGATGTGCGTGGGCGCGACCGGGTGAAGGTCTCGAAAGGCCGTCGCCTGCGGATCCTGGTAGACAATGTCAGCGCTCGCTTCTTTGCTAACGATCTTGCAGAAAATACACGAATCTGTCATTTTGTATTGAATCCTTGAGAGGTGGGATAGGAGATAGATGGCAAAAGGCTTGCGCGTCGTTGAACTAAAATTGCATTGTAACCGTTACATAGGAGTGTTATTAGAAGAATCTTACTTTTCCTGTCGCCTATTTAAATAGGGATATAATGCTCGCGATGAGCATAATCGAAGTGCTCGCGAAAAGGTAGAACTATGAATGAAACGCTTTTAACTTGGTTGGTATTTATCCTTGCCTTCGGTGGCATGGTTTTAATTCATGAATTCGGTCACTATATTGTTGCACGCTGGGCCAAGATCGAGGTGGAGGAGTTCGGCATCGGGTTGCCCACGCCGGGCGCTCTAACCGTTTGGAGTAACAAGGGGTATTTCCTGCTTGATGATGGTGGGAGAGTAGAAATCCCTTCGAATTTCAAATTGCCCGTCAATTGGAATGAGCTCATCGACCATCAGGTAAAGATCACCGCAGATCGCGTTGATGATCGTCTGGTTATGCGTTCGATTGAAGTCGTAGGCTTGGATGACCCAAACCGCTACTCCGGCGCCCGCTCTACATCGCCGGATGCTCATGAAGAGCAGATTCCCTCCCGCAGAGTCGTAAAAGCCGGGAAACCAGAGGGTGCGATGCAGCTCTATGATGTCGTCACCGAAGTGCATCCTGGCACGCGTTTCACGCTGAACTGGCTGCCTCTGGGTGGCTTCGTCCGCCCCAAGGGTGAGAATGACCCGAACGTACCCGGTGGGTTGGCAGCCGCGAGCCCCTGGAAGCGACTGGCAGTTCTGTTTGCCGGTCCGTTGATGAACCTGCTCACCGCAGTGTTGATCTACAGCATTATCTTTGGGCGTGTCGGTGTTCCGGATCCTACGCGCGTGCTGGTTTCGTCTGTCGTGGATGGCGGACCTGCAGCGCAGGCCGGGTTTGAATACGGCGATATTTTCATCAGTGGGAACGGCGCACCCATCCGCAACTATGATGATTTGCGCCTCATTGTCGATGCGCATGAGGACAAACCTGTAACCTTCCTGGTGGACCGCAGTGGTGAGGAGATCGAATTGACGGTTACACCGGAACTGAGTGCCGAAGCCCAGCGTGTCATGATCGGCGTAGGACTCGGTGTTCCCTTCAAACAATCTACATCTCTCGTCGAGACGCTCAGTCTCGGCGCGCGCTATACCTACTTGCATATTCGCACTCTCATTGCTCTGCCCGCGCAAATGATCCGTGGCTCCCTGGACTCGGAGCAGAGCCGCTTGATCGGTCTGAAAGGAATCTTCGATGTCCTCCAGCAGACGGTGAGCCGTGACGTGGAGGCAACCACAACTGCCCCCACTTCTTCACCAGATCCCATGAATCAGCCGGTGCGCACGCTCGAATTGATCGCATCGCTTTCCATCAGCCTCGGCTTGTTCAATCTGTTTCCCTTTCCGGCGCTCGACGGTGGGCGGATACTCTTTATCCTGCCGGAACTGATCTTCCGCAAACGGGTCTCGCCTCAGGTGGAAAATCTCGTACATGGCATGGGCATGGCGTTCCTGCTTCTGCTCATGATTTATATCAATGTGATGGATTTCGTCAATCCGATTAATGTGACGGTCCCTTAAGATGAATACTACTTCTACTTCCTTTCAAAGTGTGTTGGATGCCCTGCTCTCAGGCAAGGAATTTCCTCGCCGTTATCTCCAGGAATTTTCGGACATCGGAACGCTGGAGCTTAAGACTCTTTTAGACGTCTGGCCCCAGGTCAAGCCCAGCCGAAAGTTGACTCTGCTCGAGGAGCTTGATGCCCTGGCAGAGACGGATACCCTCGTATCGTTCGACGATGTTGCACGCGCGCTGCTCACCGACCCCGAACCGGAGGTGCGAACCCGCGCCATCCGCTTGCTGGACGAATACGAAGACCCGAAAGTTGTTCCCTCTTATCTGGATATGCTCAAGAACGATCCGGATCTAAATGTCCGAATAGAAGCAGCGAACGCTCTTCATCTGTTCGTGGATCTGGGCGAGCTGGAAGAGATTCCCGCGAATATATACCATCAGGTGGAGGATGCCTTGCTCGCATCTGCTGCCAGCGAAGATAATGTCCGCGTGCGACGCACGGCGCTGGAGTCGCTTGGGTATTCCTCCCGCCCTGAAGTTACCACGCTGATCGATTCGGCATTTCATCGCGAAGACCCTGCCTGGCAGGCAAGCTCGCTCGTCGCGATGGGACGCTCTGCCGACGAGCGCTGGACAGATGCGGTGACGCGTTCGCTTGTCCATGTGGATGATCGCATCCGCACAGCCGCGGTCCAGGCGGCGGGTGAGTTATCCCTCCAGGCTGCGCGACCGATATTGCTCAAAATGCTGGGCGAAGAGGAAGATGCGACGATCCTGAGTGCAGTCATCTGGTCACTTTCGCAGATCGGCGGCGAAGACGTGCGCACCTATCTTGAAAACCTGTTGGATGTCATTGAAGACGATGATGAGCAGATCGCCTTCCTGGAAGAAGCGCTGGATAATCTGGCGTTTACCGAAGACCTCGATCGCTTCGACCTGCTAGCCTTCGACCCGGATGATGAACTCAAAGAACTAGACGAAGATGATGAAAAGTAAGTCGGGTTGTCAACCCGACTAGAATGTTCTGGCAGGATGCTGCGCGCATCCGCCCTACGAAAACAGAGTCACGGAGACGTTATAATCTCCGTGACTTTTTAATTGTGTCGATCACATGTCCCTCTCCGTTCTCGCCTCCACCTTTGTCAACAATATCCTTCCCATCATTCTTCTCAGCGGAGCGGGGTTCGCGCTTGGGAAAGTACTACACGTCGACCCACGCAGTCTGGGACGCGTGGTCTTCTACATCTTCAGCCCTGTACTGATTTTTGATTTGCTCGTGCAGAACCAGCTCAAGAACAGCGAGGCGGCGATCACAATTGCCTTCGCTCTCAGCTTCATTCTTACGATTGGAGTGATTACCTTCCTCCTGGGATACTTCCTCAAACTCGAACGCTCTGCACTGGTTGCCATTTTGATCACCACCATGTTTGCCAACACCGGGAATTATGGCTTGCCTCTCGTTTCGTTTGCGTTCGGGGAGCAAGCCCTGTCTTATGCAGGCATCTATTTTGTTACGACAACACTGCTGTTCTAC
>JAICRQ010000166.1 GCA_025966435.1 Anaerolineales bacterium
ACATGGGAATCCGGGGAGGCATACGAACAATATGTGGGTCGCTGGAGCCGTCTTGTGGCAACGGAATTTCTCGGAGGGTTGGACGTCGAACCCGGGTCGACCTGGGGCGATGTAGGCTGCGGGACAGGCGTGCTCACGGAATGTATTCTTGCAAACATAGATCCAGCATCAATCCTTGCCACGGACCGCGCCCAGGGGTTTATTCACGCAGCACACCGCAGGCTCAGAGACCGCCGCGTCCAGTTCAGCATCGGTGATGCTCTGGCGCTCGCGTGGCAATCTCACTCCCTGGATGCTGCCGTATCCGGGCTCGTCTTGAACTTTGTATCGAGCCCGAAGGGGATGGCAGCCGAAATGGTGCGCGTCACGCGCCCGGGAGGAGTCGTAGCCGCGTATGTTTGGGATTACGCGGGCGGCATGCAGATGATGAGACACTTCTGGGATGTGGCAGTGAAGCTTAATCCGCACGACTCGAGTCTCGATCAGGCGGAGCGCTTTCCGATCTGCCAGCCCGAGCCGCTGGAGAGGTTGTTTCAGGAGGCTGGCTTGCACGCAGTAACCGTGCGCCCGATTGACATCGTCACCGTATTCCGGGACTTCGATGATTACTGGAACCCCTTCCTCGGGAAGCAGGGCGCGGCTCCCACATACCTTGCGCGCCTGGATGCTGCCGCGCAGGAGCGCATTCGAGAGGCATTGAAGGCTCGCCTCCCCACAGCCGCCGATGGCTCCATCCACTTGCAGGCGCGAGCCTGGGCAGTGCAAGGAACCGTTCCTAGTCGAGCGATCGGCTAGGGATGAGAGTAAAATGGTAAAGGTCTTTTATTTACAAGATCTTCAACTGCCAGGAGGTGTCCGATGAACGAGCAGAATTATTTTCGTCCCTTTGAGTTTCTAAAGCTGGTCCGGGACAAGAAGATTTCTAACATCGACAAGTTCCTTGAAACTGCGCGCCAACATACGCAGCACTACGAGATGGTCTATCACCTGGATCGAAATTTTCTACACTGGAAAATGGAGCTGGAGGAGCTTGGGTTGATCGGTGTCAAGAAAAACGGGGAGATCGACTCGACGCAGCGCCTGACAAGGTTCTTTAGTAGCTTTGACATCAGTCTGTCCCGGCTGGCAAAATATACCCCGAACTCCATTGTCTGCTCGCCTATCTTTGGCGTGCCCTGGCAGCCATCAGTCAAGTCGGACGTATTTGTCATCATGCCGTTCCTGAAAGAGCTGAAGCCTGTCTATGAGGATCATATCCGCACTGCTCTCAAAAAAATGAATCTGACGGTCGCCCGGGGCGATGACTTCTTTACCGCAAAATCCGTCATGTCGGATATCTGGAATGCGATGAATGCCTGCCGGCTTGTGATCGCCGATTGCACGGGACGAAATCCCAATGTGTTTTATGAGATGGGCATGGCTCATACCCTGGGCAAGCCGGTCATATTGATCTCCCAGAACAGGGACGACATTCCATTCGATATCCAGCACATCCGCTACCTGATCTATGAATATACGCCGAGAGGCATGACCGAATTCGAAAAGACGCTGACCGCAACCATCGAGAGCGAGCTGCGGGAGGAATTTTCCTATAAGATGCTGCTGAAACCTCCAAAATCCGGGGAAGGAAATACTCCCTGAACCAGAGGGCAAAGAAACTGATCCGCCTCGCACAGATCGATGACCTCCCCGCAATTGTAGAGATCTACAACCAGGCGATCCCCTCGAAGCAGTCCACGGGAGATACACAGCCGGTGCGAGTCGAAGATCGGCTGACGTGGTTTGCGGAACACCGTCCAAAGGAACATCCCATCTTTGTCGCAGATGTGGACGGACAAATAGCAGGCTGGTGCAGCTTGAGTGCGTACCGCTCGGGTCGTGCGGCGCTCCGGTTTACGGCAGAGATCAGTTACTACATTGCGTTTGCTTTTCATCGTCAGGGTATTGGGGCAGCTTTAGTAGAACACGCGCTGGCGGCTTGCCCAGCGCTTCAGATCAGGCATGTCTTTGCCATTGTGTTGGAAGGCAATCAGGCGAGCACCAAGTTACTGGAGAAAATGGGCTTTGAACAGTGGGGCTATTTGCCGAGTGTGGCGGACTTCGATGGTAAAGAGGTGGGGCATCTCTACTACGGCCGGCACCTGTAAGCACCGGAAATCATCTCTGATAGAATCCTCAGATGTCTGCTACACGCCAGTCCTGGACGAACCTTCATCGCCTTCCTGCCAAGCGCTCACCGCTGTCTTTACAGCAGGAATTTTCAGAACAGGAGCTTGAACGAATCCGACTTGGTTTTATTCCACGCAGCATGGAAGATCGGTGGTTCCTGTTCACCGAGGCGGATACACTTTATATTCATCGCAGCTGGACAGGATACTGTATGTATCAGCTAAGGCTTGTCAAAGTGGACACGCACTACGCCATACGGGAGGCTTTCGTCAATCGGGATGAGACTCAGTATGCTGGAAGCGACAATCGCTACGATGAAAAGCTGGTGACGTTTCTCATCGACTACCTGCTGCTCGATAAACGGTCCCCTCTACCCATTGGAGTAAATCTGCCTCTCGGTATTGCCGATGAACTGCATCATCACCATATCGTGGGAGCGGGGCGAAGATCAGATGGCGGGACAATCCACGTGACCATACCAGGAATGCTGAAATGGCTGTGGCAATGGCTCTTCTGGCTGATCAAGAGATAATTCCGATTATTGGAGAAAATGGGGTTATTTACCTAGGCGGACTTCGATGGAAAAGAGATAGGGCATCTATACTACGGGCGGCATGTGTAAGATGCGGGTTGTATGTCTTTGCGAGCGTTCTTCGCGAAGCAATCTCCCGTTTTTCATTAACTGTAGTGTTGCATACAAACGGGAGATTGCTTCGGTTGTGGCGCTTTAGGCGCCACTTCCTCGCAATGACATATCTATTCCGGCATCTCCTTCACGATCTTCATCGTCTCCACACTGACCGTGGTCACGCGCATCAACAGGTCGATCACCTGTTCCTTGTAATCTGCGAAGCGATACGTATTGAACTTCTCCGCAATCGTCGGGTCTTTGGGTTTCTTCTCTTTGTAGCGTTCCAGAACCCATTCCAGGGCGGAATACGTTCCGAGACGGTATTCCCACGCCTCCGCAGGGACGCCGCGCAATGTGGTCCCCGTATCCACCTCAATAATGCCCTGCTCTTTGCGAGCCATCAATCGAACCGTAGGCTGGATGTTTACACTGTTGCCTGTCGCCGCCTTGCCTTCCCGTTCGCCGCGCTCTAGCGGATAGGGTTCCACGCTTTCATAATTCAAATGCAAATCCATCAACTTCTTGCCCCGCTCTGCCCATTTCCAGAAATCCTCGTAGAAAGGAATTCGCGGGAACTCGCGCTTGAGGTTGATCTCATACTTCGCGCGGTACGCCGGGTGGTGCAGGACGGCGTACACGTAATGGAAAATATCCTCCTTCGTGATGTAGGTCGGATTGTCAATCCGACTTCCGCGGTTAGTCGGACTACCAGTCCGACCTACGCGATAGTGCTTTTGAAACTGCCCCAATGCCCAATCGGTGATGTTATCAATACGATCGCCTACATCAGAGTAACGATAAAGCGGAAATGTTTGTGAATCACCATTAAAATGCAAATCAGGAACATGATTTACCGCTAACGCGTTGAATTGCCTACCATTCACATTGACACAGATTGCAACATTATTTGCCTGTTCACCTATTTTGAAGAAATTTGGCTGTTGATAAGGTCGATGAACAACAACCATGTCATAATAAAATGGGCGTTTGACAAAGGGACGATACATCGCTTTAGTTATTTTCTTATTGCTGAATTCGAGCTTTGTACCTCTAAGCAAGTGTGCTTCTAACTCGCTTGTCCATTTTATTGAACGGTCAACAAAATCATTAATCGCCGTCTGCTTATCAGAGTGTGCCCACCGCGTCTTTTCCTGTTCAAAGAGATTAAAGAAATACTTGATTTTCGCTTCAAGATTTTCAGCGCTTTCATCATAAACCCATTCATCGCGGTTGGTTGCAACGCCCAACGAGAAATTTCTAAAAAGAGTCTTTGGCTCTCTTATTCCTCTTTCTGCTTTGCCTTCTTTGCTTGCAATAGGAATGAGATCGCTCCAATCATTCTCAGCAAGATTAAGCCAGTTAGCTTGTTTATCAGGATGAATGTGCTCAAATTTTATTTCTTCTATTTTAGTGGAGCCCAAATAATCTAATTTCTGTGTAGCCAATTCCATTTCTGGACGACGTGTGTATAAAATTTGGGCTGGTGTTTTCGCCTTTTTGTCTGTTTTGACAAAGAAAGCGAGGGCAACTCCGGTTTGAATTCCAAAGACATTATGTGTTGTACCAGAGAGCTTTGGATTCTTACGAACGTTCCCACCGAGATCTACGATGTAAATGTGGCTAAATTCGTCGGAAACCACCTTCCGAAATCCATCGAAGGTTTTGGAATCAAGGAATGAACTGTTGGTAATGAATGCAATGATTCCATTCTTATCTAATCGATCACTTGCCCAGCGATAAAAGCGAGCATACATATCATACACTTTTGTTTTCTGCGCTGTGCTGTGATAAATGTAAGTATCTTTGATTCGTCTATCTATCTCGGGATATTCGCGGTTCTTATTGTTTTCATTTTCATTGGCTTGATTTGCGTTGTAGGGTGGATTCCCAATCACTAACATAATCGGCTTGCTATTCTGCTTCACAATTCGTTCTGTGTTCGCATCCGTCATCCCAAAGAAATTCAACTGCTTGCCCGTGTGCTCAAACCCCATATTGTCGAGCGTATCTACAAAGCAGATGTTCTCGAATTCATTGAACTTCCCCGTCTTTTGCTTGTAAGTGTATTCGATGTTTAGATTGGCGATGTAATACGGCAATATTGACACTTCATTGCAGTGCAATTCATGGTCGTACTTGTATTCCAACTGCTGCGGCGGTAAATACTCGATCAGCTCGGTAATGAACGTCCCGGTGCCTGTGGCAGGGTCGAGGATCTCTACGCCCTTATCTCCTAAGGTCTTTCCAAAATGTTTATACACAAGGTGATCTGCGCTCTCGATCATGAAGCGCACGATCTCGTCGGGCGTGTACACAATGCCGAGCCTGTCCGCCGCCTTCGGGTTGTATGCCTTGTAAAAGCTCTCGTACAGCGCCTTGAGGAACTTCTGCTTCTCGTGATGGTCCTGTATCTGCGAGGCGCGGGCATTGATCGTCTCATAATACGGCGCGATCCTGGCATGGATGTTGCGCTTGGTCTCGCCTTTGTAGAACGTCCCTGCCACTTCTGCCAGCTTATGAGCGATCACGTTCTCTCGGTGGAACTCGGCTTCGTCGAACACGCGCATGAAAATGTCTTCCGTCAGCACATGCTGGATGATCATCTCACGAACGTCTGCCATTTCGATCCGAGGATTAATCGCCTTCTTCGCCAGTTCCAAAAATTCGGTCAGCGCTGCACTGAACGACTGATTACTGCTCACTTGCTCACTGATGACTGTGCGCAGCACTTCTGCCAGCCCGCCCACCTCGGCGCTGAACAGCTCGATCGCTTTATGGAACTCCCGAACTTCCTTTGGCTGATAACTGACAAAGCGCGTCAGCAGCGCGTCGAGCGCCCTAGCGTCTGTGAACTCGGCGCGCTGGATCTCATTCCCGCCTTGGTACAAAACGGCTGTCCGGGTATCTTCGAACAGGATATTGAAATCCGGGTAACCTTTACCGAACTTCGTCCGGATCTCATCCTCCAGCGTATCCTTCTCGTCCTTGCTTTCCCAGTAGCCCCAGTCCTGGCGCAGGGCGTCCTTCAGCGTGCCATCCGGGTGGACGGTCCGCCCGCGCTTGCCGGTCACGCCCACTTCTGGCACGAGCAGCAGGTTTTTCGAGCGTGCATAATGGTCGAGCAGTTCCTGGAACGCCTTCCGCAACGAGGTCTCGTTCCGTGTCCCGCTATACCGGATCAGTTTATCGACGTTGTTGTAATATTGCTGGATGAGTGGAATGGACATTGTGGAATCCCACGCCAATTATAGCAACAGTTCCACCGGGTTCAGAATAACAATTGACTGGCAAAGAACCGTAGGTCAGGCTGGCAGCCTGACTTGCAAAATATGGCAGGTGACAAACCTGCCCTACAAAAAAGTCTCCCGTGTCAGGGCGATGCTGTCATTCCCGACTGAGGCAGCTTTGAGCCCGCACTGTTTGCAGCCACTCAAGCTTCTCTCACCGCTGTAAAATGGAGTACACTACGCTAAGTAACTCGCTCAGCACCACGAGTGCAAACCTTCATATTCTGGCTACAACTTGGAGGGCAAAATCATGGAAGATGATCTTTGCAGAAAGATGAGAGATGTCAATTGGAAATGGGCCAATAAGGATCCTGAAGCCTTGGCTGTTCTCGAAGGCAGAATTGAAGAAGCAGGTCGCAGTCTCCAAATGATCACCTACTCTGATTTAGTCAAAGGAGTAGATTTTCACTTACCGAATGTGCGAAATGGGGAGGCATATCGCGTCCCAATTCACGATTGGTCTGGATTTGACAGAGGTATGGTTGGTGAATTCTTGGGTTATATCTCGACGCGGAGTTATTGCCAGTATGGTTTTATGGCCAGTGCCTTGGTTGTGAATCGGTTGGAATATAAACCGAGTGACCTGTTCTTTGAATGGATGGTCAGACTCAATGTTCTCCCAGATACAGAGGATGGAACGGTTTTGAAGTTTTGGATAGAACAGGTCAATAAGGCTCACAACTGGTACAAGTCAGGACGGCAACTTTAATGATGGCACAGACGCGAGCCGCAGGAAAGCCTGACGAAAGGGAATATGTTGACATTAAGCCAGTTTCGTCAAAGCGCGCTGTCTCGTCCGGGAGAGCGCCGGGATGGCGCCCAATCCCGCCCACTAGTGGGCAGTGCTAGGGTAATCCCCGGAGCGCAGCATAGCGGGAGGGCAAGTGTAGCTCTGGATATGTCCAGAATTGGAGACTGACATGGCAAAGGCTGAAGTCAAAACCAAGGTGAACGACGCCAGTGTAACGAAATTCCTCAACAGCGTCGCGGATGAGCAAAAACGAAACGATTGCTTCGAAGTCCTCAAATTGATGAAGCAGATCACTAAAGAAGAACCAAAGATGTGGGGAACGAGTATCGTCGGCTTTGGCAGCTATCACTACAAAGGCAAAAGCGGGCGTGAAGGCGATTGGATGCTGACTGGTTTCTCGCCTCGCAAGCAAAACCTGACGTTGTACCTGATGGGAGGCTTTGACGAGCACGCCGCCCTGCTGGATAAACTTGGCAAGTTCAAAACTGGC
>JAICRQ010000128.1 GCA_025966435.1 Anaerolineales bacterium
GCAAGGACTGCGCCAGAGAAAGGGAGGCATCTCCGGTACCAGGGGGCAGGTCCACAATCAGGTAATCGAGCTCACCCCACTCTACATCTCCCAAAAATTGGCGGATGGCGGAATTGAGCATCGGACCGCGCCAGATGAGGGGCTGCCCCGGTTTGACGAGCAGTCCCATCGAGATCATCTTCATCCCATAGGCTTGTGCGGGGATCAATCGCTTTCCCTGCGGGGGAGGGAGTTTTTCGACGCCGAGCATGGTGGGGACGTTCGGACCGTAAATATCCGCGTCCATCAAACCGACGCGCGCGCCGCTTTGTGCGAGCGCCACCGCGATGTTCACGGCAACCGTTGATTTACCGACACCGCCTTTTCCTGAACCGACCGCAATCGCGTTGCGGATGGGCGTTTTTACAAGACCGCGCATGCGCCCGTCGTTGGGCACATCCGAATCGAATCTGATATTTACAGACTTCACACCCGCAACAGACATGACCGCCTGCTTTGCTTCCTTTTCAATCTGTCCGCGCAAGGGACAGGCAGGTGTAGTCAGCATGATCATGAATGAAACTGTATCTGCGGTGATATCCAGCTCACGGATCATGTTGAGCGTGACCAGGTCCTGGTGCAATTCGGGTTCCTGAACTTTGCTGAGGGAATTAAGTACTGCTTCTTTTGTTATGGTTGTCATTAATTAACCTTTGAAGGGTAGACAGGTGCACACAAAATGATGCTTACATTTTGGCCTGTGTACTTGCCTATGTATTTACGTTCTTAAGCTTTCGGTGCTGCCGCTGCTGCCTTGGCTGCCTTGGCCGCTTCCTTTGCCTTGCGCTCTGCCTCATTTTTCGCATATTGCCCAGGGCGGATGCTCTTATAGTACGATGCGGGCTTGAGGAGTTTTTCCATATTGTAGACACTGCGCCCATACGATGCCAGCTCGAAGTCATGGTCCATGATGATCGCGTCGAAGGGACAATACTCGGCGCAGAAACCGCAGTTCATGCAGATGTCCACATCGATGTAGAACTCGGTCGGCTCGGGGATCGGGCGGCCTGTATTCGGGTCGTTCGAACGCACGATCCAGATGCATTGCGGCGGGCAGACCTTGGCGCATATACCACAGGATGTGCAACGCTGTTCCTGCGTGCCATCTGGTTTTTCATCATACACCAGGAAGGGAATATAGCGCGCCTCTTCCGGCGTGATCAATCTTTCTTCGGGATATTGGATCGTAAAAATGCCTTTTTGATCCTTACTGGAACGGTGCTTGATCCCTTCTTCCGAGTAGTAGCGCTTCTTGCCGCGCAACAGCCAGGAAATATCGTCGATATAGGTATCCCAAAATCGCTTCCAGGTGACGCTCAGACCTTTTAATATGCCTTTTCCATACATGATATGGTTCTCCTTTAGCGATCCAGCTCGCCCATCACGACATCGATCACGCCGAACAAAGCGACAAAATCGGCGATCTTCTTACCGAGACAAATCTGCTCGAGGGGCGTAATGTTAACGAACGATGGGGCGCGGACGTGATAGCGCCAGGGATTCGGCTTACCGTTCGAGATAACGTAAAAGCCAAGCTCACCCTTGGGCGATTCGACGCGACCATACGCTTCGCCTGCCGGGACGCGGACCTGATACTGCGGTTTTTGGGAATTAATCGGTCCCTGTGGAATCTGTTTGATGGCTTGCTGCAAAATTCGCAGCGACTGCCAGATTTCGTCTAAACGAATCAGATAGTTATCATAGAGGTCGCCATTCGTGCGGGTTACCACGTCAAACTCGAAGCGGTCGTAGATACTGTAAGGGTCGGCGCGGCGGATATCGTACGGCACACCCGTGGCGCGCAGCACAGGTCCGGTCATAGAATAGCGAACCGCGGTCTCGCTGTCGATCACATGTACGCCCTTGAGGCGCGAGACCAATATTTCATTTTCGGTCAGGAAGCGATCCATCTCTTCGGTCTTGGCGGGCAGACGCTCATAGACCAGGTCCTTGATCTTTTGCATCACGTCATCCGGCACGTCGCGCACGACACCGCCAAAGCGGAAGTAATTGCACATCATGCGCGCGCCAGAGACCGCCTCGAAGATATCGAGGACCAGCTCGCGTTCTTCAAAGGCATACAGGGCAGGCGTATACATCGCACCCAGATCGTTGAGCAGATTGCCGATGAACACGAGGTGGTTCTGCACACGTGTCAGCTCCGCCATGATCACGCGGATGTAATCTGCCCGCTCGGCTACGGGAATGTTCATCAGCTTTTCGACGGCTAGCGCATAGCCAAAGTTGTTCGCCATCGAGTTGAAGTAATCCAGCCGATCGGTGAATGGCATGTTTTGGATGTATGTATTGCGTTCGCCGATCTTTTCGTGATTGCGGTGCAGATAACCAATTACCGGTTTTAGCCCTACAATCGTTTCCCCTTCGACGGTCAACGCGGCGCGAAACACGCCATGTGTGGATGGATGTTGTGGTCCCATGTTGAGCACAATGCGGTCTGTGCCGAGACCGTCTTCCTGGGGGAGGGTGTAGCGTGCCAACGAGCCGTACAGAAGCGCATCGCCTTCGGGAATCCATTGTTCGGGGTCGAAGTCCTGAGGGAATTTCAGGTTATCCTGATACGGATTCTTTTCCTCGGCATAGTAGAACTGACCATCGGGCCAGCGGCTCTTAAAGGGCTTGAAATCCTCCTCGTGAAACGGCTCCTTCCAATCCTTGCGGAGAGGATGCCCTTCATACCCTTCCCACATCAGGATGCGGCGCAGGTCCGGGTGACCGGTAAATTTAATGCCGAGCAGGTCCCAGGCTTCGCGCTCCTGAAAGTCTACACCGGGCCAGAGATTAATCAGAGATGGGACTTCCACCGGGTCTTCACGCGGCACCTGCACTTTGAATTCCAGTCCCGGACCGCCGGTCGTCTTGTAAGCATGATAGACCACTTCCATTTTGTTTTCGGGGAAATAATCCACGCCGGTAACATTGGAAAGCAGGTCATAACCAAATTCGTCGCGGATGACAGTCGCAACCTCTATAAGATTCTCTTTTGGAACGATCCAGCCCTTAAAGCTGGGACGCGTATCCGCAGAGACCACGCCCGGGAACCGCGCGCCCAGGTCAAGGGTTGAAGGCTGCGTCGTCTCAGTGTGAGGAAGCGTTGTCGCCATGGGAGGCTCCTTCCTGTGTGGCTGCGCGAGATGTGGCCGCTGCAGCGTCCTTGATCTCTGGATTCCGGCGCGGGTCGATCAGATCTGGTCCGAGAATCGGGATGGGAACCTCCACACTATCAGGTCCCTTGCGATACCAGCGTACTTTCCCGATCGATTGCCGGTCGATCTTTTCCTGGAGTTTGATCATGCCGTGGATCAGCGCCTGAGGTGTCGGAGGACAGCCAGGGATATAGACGTCCACCGGCAGGAATTTGTCGATGCCGGCGACGACGTTATATCCTTCCTTGAATGGACCGCCGCTCGAAGCGCAGGCACCCATCGCCACCACATATTTCGGCTCCGGCATCTGGTTATAGAGGCGAACAATCGGAGGGAGCATCTTCTTGGTCACTGTGCCAGCGACGATCATCATATCTGCCTGGCGCGGGGTAGGGCGCATCACTTCCATGCCGAAGCGTGCCATGTCAAAACGAGCGGTCTGGGCGACGATCATTTCGATAGCGCAACATGCCAGGCCGAACATGAGCGGCCACACGGAGGATCGCCGCCCCCAGTTGTAGAGGCGGTCCAAGGTAGTGACCGTTACTGCATTCTGGATATCCTGTGGGATGTCGTATTGGGGCAAACTCAGTTTTTCATTGTCCATGGATGTTCTCCTCGAACCAATCCTGATATATCGCGTAGAGGATATCGTCGTTGGCGAGCGACGGGTCATCCTCGAACTCGGGCAGTGCCAGAGTCCATTTGTAAATCTGCCCAAGTGTGACCTCGTCCAGGTTTACATGTGGATATTGCCTGCGTAACTCCAGAGCAATGGCGTAAGTACTATCCCAACTCAGAGTCATACTGTTCCCAGCCTGCGTTCTCTAAAATAAAGGAACGGTGGCAAAGCAAACGAAAGACCCACTAGCAAGGTTGCCAGCACAAACACCCAGGGATTCTTGATTTGTAGCCGATTGGCTTCCACGAACGCATATACCCAAAAGGCAATCACAGAAATTGTCAGATCCACTGCGGCACCTTTCATAAAGTTGTTGGCGAGGAAGGGTTGAAGCAATCGTGGAAGATTGAGTCCGCCATCTGCGGGCAACTGGATAAAGAAATAGTAAGGAACGATAAAACCAACCACTGCAAGAACAAGATATACGTTTTTCATCTATATATCTTCTTCTCGGTTATCGATCTGCGCCCGCTGCAGCTTGCCGGAGTAATCCACATAAATGGATTTCCACTCAGTGAAGACCTCCAAGGCCGCCTGGCCTGCTTCGCGGTGACCGTTGCCGGTGCCGCGTACGCCGCCAAAGGGGAATTGAATTTCCGCGCCGGTGGTGCCATGATTGATGTATACCAAGCCCGTGAAGATATCGCGCATCGCAGTAAAAGCGCGGTTCACGTCCTGTGTGAAGATCGATGTGGATAATCCATATTGCGAACGATTATTCACTTCGATGGCTTCCTCGAGCGAGTCGACTTCGATGATCGAAAGCACGGGACCGAAAATCTCTTCCGCTTCGAGCGTGGACCCCGGCTGGACTCCGTCGAACAGGGTGGGGCTGTAGAAGAAGCCTTTCCCGTTTACATCCGCTATAGACGCGCCCACTAATGCTCGTGCGCCCTCCTTTTGCCCGAGCTGAACATACTTGTGGATTCGCTCGACTGCCGTCTTGTTGATCACCGGACCGACATCCACTTTCGGATCCAGTCCATCGCCGAGTCGCAATTGCTTTGTTCGTTCTACCAGCGACTCCTTAACTTTACTTGCGATCCCCTTTTGTACAATCAAACGACTGGCAGCCGTGCAACGCTGCCCGCTCGTTCCGAATGCTGCCCAGAGGCTTGCATCCGTGACGAGCTCAAGGTTAGCATCGTCCATCACGATAATGGCATTCTTGCCGCCCATCTCCAGTGAGAGCTTCTTATTGAGTCTCGCGGCAGACTCGGCAATGGCGCGCCCTGTAGTCGTGGAACCTGTAAACGAAAGGACACGCACACCGGGGTGAGCCACGAGAGCCTTGGCAACTTCTGCGCCTGGAGCGAGCAAGAGATTGAACACACCGGGCGGTAAGCCTGCCTCTTCGAAAACTTTTACAAACGCAGCGGAAATAGCTGGCGTTTCGGGCGAAGGTTTCCAAATGATCGTGTTACCTGCAACCAGTGCCGGAAAAATCTTCCAGGATGGCACAGCGATCGGGAAATTCCATGGCGTGATCAAGCCGACCACGCCTGCGGGGTCACGCACGGCCATACCGAACTTATTGGGCATTTCTACGGGAGCGGTGTAGCCGAGCAAGCGGCGTCCCTCGCCGCCCATGAAGTATGCCATGTCGATGGCTTCCTGTACGTCCCCGCGCGCTTCCGCGATGACCTTGCCCATATCTCGGGTGAGCAGCTGTGCCAGTTCTTCTTTTTTCTGTTTGAGAATATCACCAACTTTATAGAGCAGCTCGCCACGTAGGGGGGCAGGTACCAGCCGCCAGGACTTGAACGCCTCCGTTGCGGCGCTCACCGCGGCATCTATATCCGAAGTTTCAGCCTGAGCGACCTCCGCCAGGACTTCCTCATTTGCCGGATTGATTGTCTGGAATGTGCTTCTTCCCTTGACCCACTCGCCGTTGATATAGTTTTGGAATTCCATACGTTTCCTTAAAGGGAGGTTAGGCAATTCTGGTGCTATCTATCACAATTAATATTATACCGCCGAACAATTGAACTGAATTTATTTATGTAAATATATTTATACAAAATAGTATAATCATGATATCACATGAACACTGTTCGCCAGAAAGTCCTTGCTTATATTGGCAAAACGCGTACTGCTTCCAGTCGCGAAATCTCGCGTGCCCTAAAGTTGTCTGCAGCGACGGTGCGGTATCACCTCCGTGTCTTAGCCGCTGATGGTCGGCTGGAAATAGCGGCTGTGCGAGGACGGGATGCCAGAGGCCGACCCGAAAAAATATACTCCCTGCCTCGGAGCGCTTTGGGAGATAACATGGGGGCATTGAGCGATGCACTTTTGGCGGAGATGGGTTCACGAGTGACGGTGGAGTCGCTGGCAGAGCGCCTTGCGGGGGAAACCAGCTCCGTAAATCAACCCCTGGCAAAGAAATTGAATCTCACGGTCGAGAAACTTAATCAAATGAAGTATCACGCGCGTTGGGAAGCAGGCCCCGAGGGACCGCGCATCCTCTTCGGTCACTGTCCCTACGCGTTGATCCTTGAGAAGCATCCGGAACTCTGCCGGATGGACCAAGTAATGCTCCAAAAATTGACCGGACAGCCTGCGAGGCAAATTTTTAGGACAGGGAAAGACGGGAGTACAGTCTGTGTATTTGTAATGGGAAGTCGGTAGGTCGGGTTACCCTCATCACCCTTACAGGGTGCTAAGCGAGGGCGCGGCGCAGCCAACCCGACTTATGTTTTAACTATCAAACCCTAGTCCCAGCCAGTTCATCGCTCGCAGCCAGAGATTTTCGCGTCCCTGGTTGCGATCCGCCTGCGCCATGGACCAGCGGGAAAGCCAAATGCCCAGAGAGCGTAGCGGCTCCGGGGGAAACGGAAGAGGTTTTGTCCGCACCATTTCCAGAGCCGTCCGTTCGGTTTGACAGCCGTCGAGAAAGTCGAGAATCACGCGCGCGCCGAAGCGCGAAGCGCCAACGCCCAGCCCTGTATATCCCATCACATACGCCGTCTTCCCGTGATGCGCCGTCCCCCAGAATGGGCTAAAGCGTGAACAAGTGTCGATAGCGCCACCCCAGGCATGGGTGAAGTGAATCCCTTCTAACTGGGGAAATACCTGGAAGAAATGTTCTGCCAATCGGGCGAAGGAAGCGGGGTCATTTTCCAGATGAGAACCAAAGCCGTTGTTCCAATAGTAGATAGCATCGTAGCCGCCCCAGAGGATGCGCCCATCGACTGTGGTACGCGTGTAATGGAATTGCCAGCTTGCATCGCTGAGTCCCTCGCGGCCGTACCATCCGATGGACTCGCGCTGGGCTGGCGTTAGAGGTTCCGTGACAAGTACGTAATCATAGACAGGGACCACGTAATACGAGAGTCCTTTGAGCAGGGGAGGAAAGGCATTTGTGGCAAGTGCCACCCGCCTGGCTCGCACATGTCCATACTTTGTGTATGCAATGACATGATTGGACTCTTCCTCCAGCCTTGTGACTGCAGAATGTTCGTACAAATGCACCCCGCGCTCAAGACAAGCCCTGCGCAACCCCCAGGCAAGCTGCGCCGGGTTGACGAGCGCCGCATGATCCGGATAGTTCAACCCGGCGATCAAGAACGGCGATTTGACGACCTCTTGCAGGCGCTCTCGATCGTAGAACTCTGCGCGAAGGTTGTAGCGCGCACTGATTTCCATTTCCGCTTTCAAATCTTCGACCTGGTGTGGCTCTGATGCCACGCCGATATCGCCGGTGCGCAGGTAATCACATTCAATACCAAGGCGCCGAATCGTCATTTCGATTTCATCGAGATTTGCCATACCCAGAGCCAGCAACGCAGGAAGTTCCTGCGGCCAGCGCGCCAGTCCATTTTGCAGCCCATGCGTAAGAGATGCATCCATAAACCCGCCGTTACGTCCACTGGCGCCGGTGGCAACTTCCCCCGCCTCCAGCATCACAATCTCGCGCCCGGGGTTTTCCTCCTTTGCAAGGAAGGCGGTCCATAATCCGGTAAACCCAGCGCCGATGACCAGGAGATCTGTCGAGATATCTCGAGTCAGGTTGGGTGCAGGGGTGGGACGACTCTCAGCGTCCAGCCAAAAAGGCATGTGCCGGGCATCCGCGATAGACTCCAGGGTCTCTTTGCGAACGGCATTTGAATAAGGCATGCGGATATTTTACCTTGCTATAGATTCTTCCTATTTATCACACGATCTGGCTTAATCCATGTGGCGTAATGGAGCGTATTAATATTCTGGGGAAGTGAATGGTTCTGACCTATCTACTTTACGAAGTGCCGCAGTTCACTAAACAAATGAAAGAATGTAACTTGTCATTCGATCAAAACATTTAGTGACTTATAAATGAGCGGCAGAGGAGATCCGCATGAACATTTTCCAAAAGTATCTTGCCGAGGAATTTGCCGAGGATTATACAGAGGGGCGGTTATCACGTCGCGAGGCACTCAAGCTGATTACGTCGGTGACCGGCAGCTTAATTGCCGCGAATTCAATCCTGGCAAGTTGCGCGCCGCCTCCGGAAGAAACGACAACCAGCGTGCCACCACCTGTCAACTCTCCTACCGCCGAAATTCTTGCCACCCAAGAAGCCTCACCCTCGCCGGAGTCAGTTAACACAGAGGCGCCTGCATCCTCAACCGCATATGGCAC
>JAICRQ010000081.1 GCA_025966435.1 Anaerolineales bacterium
AACGTACCCCGCATCAGGCACGCATTCGCGTACCGGAATTGCTGGAACCGCTTGACCTGATTGCTGCCGACCTGCCGTCAACACTGCAGGAAGATGAAATTGAAACGGCTCGCCGCCAGCTGAACATCTTTGGACTGCACTCGATGCGGCTCGATCTGCGCGAGGACTCCAGCCGCCTCAATGGCACGCTGGATGAGACCCTGCGCGCCATCAATATCACAGCCAACTTCGCAGAGATGCCTGAACAGGAACGCCTTACGTTGCTCACGAAGCTGCTCAGTTCTGACCTCCCAGATCTTTCGGAGCAGCCTGGGATTACTGCCGCCACAGCCGAAACCTGGTCGTTATTTCAATTGATTCGGCGGGTGCGTGATGTGTATGGCAGAGAATTACTGGGACCGTTTGTGATCTCCATGTGCCAGTCCGCCGCCGATGTGTTAAGTGTACTGTTGCTGGCGCGCTGGATGGGATGTGATGAAGGCTTGCAAATCGTTCCACTGTTCGAAACGATTGAGGACCTGCATGCTGCCCCATCTATTTTTGAAAGCCTGCTGGAATTGCCAATCTATCGGGAACATCTCACCACCTGCAACGATGAGCAAATGATCATGATCGGCTATTCCGACAGCAACAAGGATGGCGGTTATGTCATGTCGAATTGGGCGCTGTATCAGGGGCAGGAGAATATCACGAAGGTTGCCCAAAAATATAACATCCTGTTGACGCTCTTCCACGGGCGGGGTGGCACGATCGCGCGCGGCGGGGGACCTGCCAATCGCGGCATCCGCGCCCAGCCGCCGGGCAGTGTCAACGGTCGTTTCCGCCTGACCGAACAGGGGGAAGTGATCGCCGCTCGTTACTCCAACCTGGCGCTGGCGCATCGTCACCTGGAGCAGCTAGTCCATGCCGTCCTGGTGGCGTCCTCACCGGCGCGGGCGAATGCTGAGATCCCCGCGGCGTGGCGCGCCGCCATGGATCAAATGTCAGACACGGCACACAAAATGTATCGAGGGCTGGTTTATGAGAATCCGAGGTTTATCGAGTTCTGGCAGACGGCAACGCCGCTCGATGAGATCAAACGACTGCATATTGGCTCGCGCCCGGCGGCGCGCGGAAAGAGCAGCGAAGTGACCAAGATCCGCGCCATTCCCTGGGTCTTCTCCTGGATGCAGAGCCGCTTCAACTTGCCTGGGTGGTTTGGGTTAGGTTCCGCCCTGGCGGCTGTACAGGATGAGAATCTGCTGCGCGAGATGTACGAAGGCTGGCCGCTTTTCAATACGATGCTGAACAATACCGAGATGTCTTTGCTCAAAGCCGATATGGGGATTGCTTCTCTGTATGTTGACCTTGTCCCCGACAGAGAACTGGGAAGAGAAATGTTCCGTACGATACGAGAAGAATACGATCGGACCCGAGATGTGGTTCTATCCATTACTGGGCATGCAAACTTGCTTGAAGAAGAACCTGTCACACAGAACGCGGTCCAGTTGCGAAACCCCTATGTGGATCCCCTGAACTACATCCAGGTGGAAATGCTGCGCCGCATCCGTGCATTGCCAGACCAGGACAGTGAGGAAGCGCAATCGATTCGCGAGGTGATCACGATTACGATCAACGGTATTGCTGCCGGGCTCAGAAATACTGGTTAATTAATTCCGATAGCTCTTCTGATTGGGGGAATAGAAGTCTTTACTCTGGAAAGATAATTCCAAACGATTTCCACAAACCGATCAGTCCGCCAACGGTCATACCCAGGCCGGTAAGCAACCCAGTAATCTGGTAGGAATTGCTTTGCAGACTCAGGATCTGCTCCATAACATCCTTTTGAAAGAATGCCAGGACGAGCTGCAGGTTGAATCCTAAAAGACCAATTCCCAGCAGGAGCGTTCCGATGCTTACAAAAAGTAACCACGGCGTCTGATGCTTTCTATTTGCAAGCACGCGTCTGTGCCGTGCTTCGATGAGGATGATCAAACGCTCTGCTTCTTTCTGGTGCAGTCCCGCTTGTTTGCATACTCGGCGTACGATATCTTTGCGGTCACGGTGCTTTGACAATTCTTTGATGATGAAGGGCGTGAGTTCTTCGTTCATGTCAGCGATGCTCCTCGGCAGGATTGAGTAACGCTGATTATAAACGCGGAGTGGAATAGAAAATTAGTGCGATCTAATTGCTAAGATTTTGCAAGGTGGGGGAGGATTCTATCGAGGGAAAGCCAATCAATGGTGGCGAATGACCTTCTTTTTGATCAGCAAGCTCCCAGGATGTCTTAATATATGCTAATAAAAACCTAAAAAATCTTGAATGGCGTCCTGTCAACTTTATTGTTATAGTCTTATGAAGTATTGCCAATGCATATTATCTCCCTCGGGCTCAACCACACGTCTGCACCTGTTCCCTTGCGCGAACGTCTTGCATTCGATGAAGACCAGATCCGCGTTTTACTTTCCCGCTATTTTTCTGGACGTCAAAAAACCTCGCTGGCAGAGTTGATTATTATTTCCACCTGCAATCGGGTTGAGCTCTATGCGATCTCTGATCAACTGGTGTTTGCCGAACTCGAGGCCGTTTTGTCTGATGCGCGCGCTGTGTCAGTAGATGAACTTCGCCCGTACCTGTATCGCTTCAAGGATATGGAGGCTGCGCGTCACGTATTCGATGTAGCGGCGGGGTTGGACTCTCTCGTGATCGGTGAACCCCAGATTTTGGGACAAATCACTCGTGCCCTTGAGCTGGCACGCGGCCAACGCGCGGCAGGTCCCACGCTGAATCGGCTCTTCCAGACTGCTATCCACGCGGGGAAGCGCGCCCGAACGGAAACCGCGATCGGTCGCAATCCCGCGTCCGTGTCTTCGCTGGCGGCGTCAATCGCAGAGAAGGCATTAGGTCAGATCAAGGCTTCCAGCGTAGTGGTGTTAGGGGCAGGTGAAATGGCAGAATGGACGGTTGAGGCATTGCGTAAACGCGGGGTGAAAAAGATCCGGGTAGTGAATCGTACGCTGGAGCGAGCGCGCGTCCTGGCGGATCGCTGGGGCGCGGAATCGGCCACGTTCGAATCCCTTCAAGACTCCTTGTGCGAAGCAGATGTTCTGATCTCGTCCACAGGTGCGCCGCATTTCGTCGTGTCTGCTCGACTTGTCGCGAATGTTATGCGCTTACGGGCGCAACGCCCACTGGTGCTGATTGATATTGCTGTGCCGCGCGATATTGACCCCGATGCAGGAAACATCCCCAACGTAAAACTCTTCGATATCGATGGACTGAACGGCCAGCTAGAAGATTCGCTGACACGCCGCATGGAAGAAGTGCCGCGTGTGAGACAAATCGTCCTCGAAGAACTCTTAAAATTTGAAGATTATTGGAAGTCACTGGAGATCCTCCCGATCATCTCGGATATTCACCAGCAAGCAGAAATAATCCGCACGGCAGAATTGGAAAAAACGCTGCGCCGAATGCCCGACCTCACTGAGGCAGAACGAGAACGGATTGAAGCTCTGACTCAATCGCTTGTAAAAAAATTGCTCGATCCTCCGACGCGTCGCTTGCGTGCAGAAGCGATTTCTCAGCGCGTGCCTGACTACGCCGCGCTGGCACGTCTCTTATTCGATCTGCCGGAGGATCACATACCTGCAAGCTCCAACGCTGTAGATATGTAAACGATGAAATTGACCTTCGCAACCCGCCCCTCTGCTTTGGCTCGCTGGCAAACCCAGTGGGTGATTCGTGCTTTACAGGATATTTATCCTGATCTCCTTTGCGAAGAAAAAGTCATCGCCACGCAGGGCGACAAAATTCTGGATACGCCTTTGCCCGAGATTGGTGGAAAAGGCTTGTTTACGCAGGAACTGGAACACGAGTTATTATCAGGCACTGTCCATTGTGCGGTTCATTCTTTGAAGGACTTACCCGTGGAAAGTCCGGGAGAATTGACCGTTGGATGTATACCGATTCGGGGGGAAGTTCGCGACGTGCTGATCTCGAAGCATGGGCTTACGCTGGAGGCACTCCCGCAACATGCAGTGGTTGGAACCTCAAGTTTGCGTCGGGCGGCGCAGCTCCTTGCTGTGCGTCCTGACCTGAATATCCAGCCGCTGCGAGGTAATGTGGACACCCGATTGCGAAAGGCAATAGATGGTCCATATGACGCCATCGTTTTGGCAGGCGCGGGCTTGGCTCGTTTAGGCTTGCTTTCGTATGTAACGCAATGGCTTCCACTGGAAGTGATGCTTCCTGCACCAGGGCAGGGTGCCTTGGCAGTTCAATGCCGAAAAACCGACGAGACAACTCTTGGTCTGCTCGGCGGGCTGGACGATATCTCCACACGGAACGCTGTCATTGCCGAACGGGCGTTTCTGAGAGATCTCGGTGGCAGATGTGCCGTACCTGTGGCGGCTTATGCGGAAGAGGGAATCACAATGACAGGGCTTGTCATTTCAACAGATGGGAAGAAAGCAATTAAGGTTAAAGGGGAAGGCACTGATGCGTTGCAGCTTGGCAGTCAACTCGCTCGAGCGGCGATTTCACAAGGGGCAAACGAGATTCTGGCATTGGGTGATGTGACGTGAAACGGATCCTGATTACTCGCCCGCGTCCGCAAGCCAATACGTTTGCCGAAGAGTTACGCCTTGCCGGTTTTGAGCCGGTGTTTTTTCCAGCGATTAAAATCCAGCCGATTGAAAGTAATGTCCCGCTCGAACGGGCATTATCAAAATTGGAATGTTATGACTGGGTTGTATTTACATCGGTCAATGCGGTAGAAATTGTATTTGAGAATCATTCTTCTGCCTTTCGCCAGACTAGATCAGCGGTGAAATTCGCTACGATTGGGCCGAAGACAGCCGAAGCGTTGCAAGTATGGGGAATCACACCAGACTTTGTTCCTAATGAATATATAGCCGAGTCGATTTTGCCGGGGTTGGGAGACTTGCGCGGTAAATGGGTTTTGCTGCCGCGCGCCGAAATTGCGCGCAAGGCTCTGCCCGAAGCAATTTATAAAGCCGGTGGTATTCCGCACGAAATTGCCGTTTATAAAACGTTGCCGGCGCAGCCTGATCCGGAGGGGCTCGCTGCCTTGAAATTAGGCGTGGATGTCATTACGTTGACAAGCTCCTCCACGGTTCGCAATCTGGTCAGGATCGCGCGAGAGCATGGGCTTGATCCCCTGGCCTTGCCGGGAAATCCGTTATTTATCTGTATTGGTCCGATTACAGAACAAACGGCACGCGAAGAGGGCTTGGCAAATTTGGTGACCGCCAAAGAATACACGACGCAAGGCATGGTCGAGGTGCTTAAAAAGTTGGAGATTTCATGACCCTACAAATTGAACACCCAGATTCATTTCTCGTTTCTAGGCGCTTGGCCCTTACTAAACGTCCGCGCCGCCTGCGGACAACTCCTGCTTTACGGGCAATGGTTCGCGAGACGGAATTAAGTGCGCACGATTTTATCTATCCATTGTTTGTGCGGCATGGGCATGGTCGCAGTGAGATTCGTTCGATGCCGGGCATTCACCAGCTATCGGTCGAGGAAGCGGTTCGTGAGGCGGAAATTGCTGTGAAGTCCGGAGTGAACGCGGTCATTCTGTTTGGCATCCCGAATCGGAAGGATCCTGTTGGGCTAGAGAATTTTACAGAGAATGGGATTATCCAACAGGCGATCCGCGCCATTAAAAAAGAAATTCCAGAATTGGTGGTGGTGACAGATGTATGTCTGTGTGAATACACGGACCACGGTCACTGTGGCATTCTGAATACGGGTGAGCATTTTCAGGCAAGTTTGCCGGAAGGCTATGTTTTAAACGACCCAACACTGGATGTGCTTGCAAAGGTCGCCATTTCTCACGCGGAGTGCGGCGCGGATATCCTCGCCCCGAGCGGCATGATGGATGGAATGGTCGGGGCTATTCGCGGCGCGCTGGATCAAACTGGTTATGAAAACCTGCCTATCCTTTCCTATGCAGTGAAATATGCCTCCTCGTTTTATGGACCGTTCCGTGAAGCGGCGGAGGGTGCGCCGAAGTTTGGTGACCGGAAATCGCACCAGATGGATCCGGCGAATGTGCGTGAAGCCTTGCGCGAAGCGGCACTGGATGTGGAGGAAGGTGCAGATATGTTGATGGTCAAGCCAGCGCTGGCATATCTGGATGTGATTCGTGTCGTAAAGGACGCCTTCCCCGAGCTGCCCATGGCAGCCTATAACGTCAGCGGCGAATACGCCATGATCAAAGCTGCTGCGGCGAACGGCTGGATTGATGAAAAGAAAGCGACGCTAGAAACCCTCACTGCCATCAAACGCGCGGGTGCCGATCTCATGATCACTTATCATGCCCTGGAAGCGGCGAAGTGGTTGAAGTGAGCGTCTAAAGGGAAAAGGTGACTTAATGGTTAATCCAAATGAAGAGCATTTGCATCGAACTCTCAATCATTACTCTCTGGTCTCGTTCAAGGAGTCATATTGGTCTTTATCCTCGAACGAGCGCGAAGCCATTCATAAAGGCTGGTTGAACGGTTTGTGTGCCGCCGCGCAGAAAGTGGATATCTTCCAGGCGACTGAAGCTGGCATAGACTTGATTGTCTGGTCTGCAGTCACAACGGATGCCAGCGGGGATGCCGCACGATTCTTTGAGCGGTTTGCTATGGCAAACACACCTTATCGTCATTTGATCGACCTGAAAGACTCGCTCTGGGGATTCACACGTCCCTCGCAATATTCGAAGGCACGCTCGAAACAGGAGATCGATCCATTTGCCGAAACGCGTAAACCCTATCTGATCATTTATCCGTTCAGCAAGACCACCGAGTGGTATTTGATGAGCCGGGAAGCCCGGCAGGGCATGATGAACGAGCATATCCGCATCGGCAAACAATTTGACGATATCAGCCAGTTGCTGCTTTATTCCTTTGGCTTGCAAAATCAGGAATTTGTCGTGGTCTATGAAACGGATGACCTGGCTCGTTTTTCGGACCTGGTGAATGAACTGCGCGATACGGAAGCGCGCCGCTATACGTTGCGCGATACCCCTCTGCATACCGCCATTTATCATCCTGCTCAGGAGACCTTGAAATTATGGCGATGAACGAACGCTTTCTTCGTGCCTGCCGCCGCAAGCCTGTGGATGTAACGCCGGTCTGGTTTATGCGCCAGGCAGGGCGTTACATGCCCGAGTATCGCCTCATCCGTGAGAAATACTCTCTATTGGAGATTTGCTACCAGCCAGAACTTGCCGCGGAAGTAACATTGCAACCTGTGCGCGCCCTCCGTGTGGATGCGGCAATTCTATTTGCCGATATCCTGCTACCCGTGATCCCGCTCGGGCTGGGGCTAGAATTTGCGAAGGGCGAAGGTCCAGTGATCGGCAAACCTGTGCGGACAATGGAAGATGTCGCGGCGATGAGACCGGTCCATGCGGAAACGGATCTCGGTTACGTGCTGGAGGCGATCCGCATCCTGCGTGGGGAATTGAATGGGACCCCATTGATCGGATTTTGCGGTGCGCCATTCACGGTCGCATCCTATATGATCGAAGGCGGCTCCTCCCGTGAATTTTTGAAAACAAAGATGATGATGTATTCCGCGCCGGAAACCTGGCATGCGCTGATGGAGAAACTCTCTGGCGTTCTTTCGGAATATCTGGTGGCACAGATCCGTGCCGGCGCGCAGGCTGTGCAGGTTTTTGATTCATGGGTGGGAACGCTCAGCCCGCAGGATTACGAGAATTTTGTGCTGCCCTACTCACAAAGAGTTCTAGCAGCCGCCCGAGCCCAGAATGTGCCGGTGATTCATTTTGGTACTAATACAGCCACTCTGCTGCCGTTGATGAAGCGCGCAGGTGGAGACGTGATCGGTCTCGACTGGCGCATCCCGCTTGACGATGGCTGGGCTCTCCTTGGAGGAGATATCGCGGTTCAGGGAAATCTTGATCCAGCAGTTCTTTTTGCACCTTTGTCTGAGATTAAAACGCGCGTTCACGACATCTTGCGCCGCGCCGATGGTCGCCCGGGCCATATCTTCAACCTGGGGCATGGCATTTTGCAACATACACCAGTAGAGAATGTAAAGGCTATTGTAGAAATGGTACATGAGTATCTCCCGACCCCTGTTGTAGAAAGATGAAGTCACCCGGGATGATCGGTGTACTCGTCATGGCATACGGGGGTCCGGATAATTTGGAGGAAGTCGAGCCCTATTTGATGGATGTACGTGGCTACCGACCCACCTCGCCCGAGATTGTTCACGAAGTACGCGAACGCTACCGCGAGATTGGAGGTCGCTCACCGATCTTGGAGCGAACCCGAGCGCAGGCAGACGCTCTTCAAAACGTATTGAATGAACAGGGACAGAACTTTAAAGTCTTTGTCGGCATGAGGCATTGGCATCCTTTCCTTGCCGAGACCTTAACGGAAATTCGCAAGCAGGGCATCGACCAGGTCGTAGCGTTAGTGATGGCACCGCACTATTCCCGCATGAGCATCCAGGCTTATTATCAAAAGATCGAAGAAGCAAACTCGGGAGTGCAGATCGCCCCTATCTATGACTGGCATCTTCTCCCTGAATATCTGAACGCACTTACAGACCATGTGAAAGCTGCCCTAAGACGATTTCCTGATTCGGTTCGCGCAGATGTGCCTGTGATTTTTACCGCGCATAGCCTGCCCGAACGCATCCTGGAGTGGGGTGACCCGTATCCCTCGCAACTTCTTGCCACGACCGAAGCTCTGATGGAGCAATTGGGTCCGCGCCCGCATGAATTTGCCTACCAGTCTGCTGCCATCTCGAATATTCCCTGGCTCGGGCCGGATGCCGCGCAGGTCATGGAGCGCTATGCTGCGGAAGGCGTGCGGCATATTTTGATTTGTCCGATTGGGTTTGTCTGTGAGCACGTTGAAATTTTGTACGACATTGATATTGAGTATCAACGCCTGGCAAAAAAGCTTGGCACCCATCTGGAGCGGATCGAGATGCTCAACAACTCTCCGGAAATGATTCGTGGGCTGGCGCGCTTGGTTCGCCGGACCGCTGAGGAAGCAGGCTGGATTTGAGGCGTCTCGTCGTAGTCGGCGGTGGGATTGCCGGGCTTTCTGCTGCCTATTACGCCAGCAAATTGACAGGCGTTCAGGTAACTCTCTGTGAGTTATCCGATCGCTGGGGTGGGAAGATCATCACGGAACGCATCCCGTTCGAAGGAAGTCAATTCATCGTCGAAGGTGGTCCTGATTCGTTCCTGGCGACAAAGCCCTGGGGAGTTGCGGTGTGTAAAGAACTGGGTCTGAGCGAGCGATTGCATGGGACAAACACACATCAGAAAAACACCTACATTTTGAATCGGGATCGTTTGCTGCCTCTGCCTGATGGATTAGCGATGATGATTCCCACGGATATGCAAGCCATCCTTAAGTCCGGGCTTTTGTCCTGGTTTGGCAAAGCGCGAATGGGACTCGACTTCGTCCTGCCGCCGAAAGCCGTCGATGGCGATGAGTCATTGGGCGCATTTATCAGTCGCAGGTTGGGGCGTGAAGCGTACGAGAATCTGATAGAGCCGCTTATGTCTGGAATCTATGCAGGTGATGGCGACCAGCTTTCTCTTGCCTCCACCTTTCCACATTTGCGTGATCTAGAATTGGAGTATGGCTCGCTTGCGCGTGGCGCGCTTAAGATGAGACAAGGATCAAATGGAAAGCCTGTTCAGGGTTCGCGTTCCGCGTTCCTCACACCGACCACAGGACTTGCAGAACTTGTGGAAGCGCTGATCGAGGATCTCATAGCAAAAGACGTTGATCTGAAGTTGAATACTCAGGCGCTGCAAATTACGAATGACCAATTACAGTATCGAGTAAGGCTCCAAACCGGCGAAACCCTCGAAGCCGACTTTTTGGTCCTCGCCATACCAGCGTTCGTTGCTGGTCAGATGCTCGATTCTCTCAACCCGTCGCTTGCTTCCGATTTGCAAACGATTCCTTATATCTCCACCGCAACCATTTCCCTCGCCTATCGCTGGAGGGACATCCCTCGTGAGCTGGATGGTTACGGTTACGTAATCCCGCGCCGCGAAGGTCGTCGCGCCCTCGCCTGCACATGGATATCCTCCAAATTCCCGCACCGTGCACCTGACGGTTATGCTCTTCTCCGTGTCTTTGTTGGGCGTGC
>JAICRQ010000175.1 GCA_025966435.1 Anaerolineales bacterium
ATGTACTTCACTGCTGGCTCCAAGGCGTTTCGCCCGCAGCCGGAAATCTTCGCGTTCTTCTCGTGCCCAAAAGCCGAAATCGAGGATGACATTCGTTCCCAATTCCAGTGCTCTGCTTGCAATATTCCAAAGCATCGCCTCGATCAGACTATGTCGGGCATCATGTTCTGGTTCTTCCGCATCCTGACCAAAAAGACCAACCTGCCACTCATCGGGTGTCAATCGAAGTGCTGACCGTTCCTGTTCAAGCTTCTTTGCAAGCGTTGTTTTCCCTGAACAGGGAAGTCCAACCATCAGAAGAAGAGTTGCCACACGTTTTACTCCTAAGGATCCTTTATTATCTGCCCAACGGCTGGCGTTTGCGCAGTACTGTCGTCATAGTGACGCCGCGATGCAGAGGTTAGGTAGCCCGCTATGGAAAGCGCCAACAATTCGTACCCACCCTTTTGTTTTTGTCATTACGAGAAACTCCCTAGCTTGTAAGTAGACGACTCACGCCCGAATCTGGGACAGCCGTGTGAAGTCGGCACGATCCTTCGCCGCATCCTCCGGATCATCACGAGGCGTCGCTTTACCATCACTCAGGGCTGCAAACCCAATCAGGCGCGCTCACACGCCACGCAACTCACCGACATCGTCATTCATTGCTTCAGTCGTTTGCCAGCGCCGGCAGCGCAAATCGGCTGTAAACGCGGTGTTAACCCACGCTGGAACGTTCCTGCCACTCCCGACGCAGCAGACCATACAGCCATGTATCTGAAACCTCGTCGTTCACGATCCATCGTTCCCGTAGATGACCTTCCTTCTGAAAACCGAGCCGTTCGAGTGTCTTAGCGGAAGCTATGTTTCGTGGGTCAATATCGGCTTCAAGACGATTGAGATCCAGAGTTTGAAAGGCGTAACGCAGGAGTGCTTGCAAAGCCTGGTGCATGTAGCCTGATCCCCAATAGGGTCGCCCCAATGCATAGCCAATTTCGGCGCGGCGGCTTGCAACATGGAATTGAAAAAGGGTGCACGTTCCCACAAGCACATGGTCGGCGTTCCGCTCGATGCCCAATTGGAGCGCATCTCCAGTGCGATAGCCTTCCTGTACATCTATCAGCCACTGCTGAGCCTGGGACCTATCAGTCCAAGGCGGATAACTCCAGTAGCGCATCACTTCAGGATGGGAGAATATGTCGTAGACCGCGGGCAGATCTGCTTCGTCCAGCAAACGAAGGATGAGGGTTTCTGTTTGTAAGGATACGGGTTCGAGTGGAGTCATGGCTAGATAATAATTTTGTAAGTGTCTTATTTATCAATCTACCAATTGTATTGAAGTGGATATATCCTCAGCGACAGAAACTAGTTTATTTTTTATATTCTCAGTTAATGTGTCTAAGTCATTAAAATCTGGATTGTCAACTAATATAACCTCAGAAATTGAATACTGGGGTATTTCTGAACCATTAATCCATCTGGTGTTTTTTAGCAACTTCCAGTACTTCTTTTGTATGTCCTTTGTTTGACCTAAAAGCCATGCCTCAAATCTCACATGATTGTGATTGAAAACCAAACCTAGCTTTAGCTTTTTATCCCTTAAGAAATCATTTGAAAGATAAAAATATGTATAGTCCATATAGCCTTGAAAGACATTCCCGAAAGAATATATATCGCCTAAATCTTTTGAAAATGTGGTTTTCAACTTCTGAACATACTTCACCAGCTTGGCGTAAGCTACTTGAATATCTCCATTTTTCAATAACCCTTTATAAGCAGAAACAAAATAATTCAAATCCTTCTTTTTCATTTGAGTATTTTCCTTTAACTATTGAGCGCCTAACGGCTGGCGTTATGCCCGAAGTGGTAATCCCAGTGATCGTGTGGGACTCTGTGTTGGCCTTCCCGTGGACTTATATGATGCATCCACAGATATGATACAGAACTATTTGCTTCGCCATAACTCCTGAAGAGCTTTGTAGCTGAGCAGAATAATTTCCTCTTGCTGGATAATCTTTCGTGCCTCCGACGACATCAGAAATTCAAAATCTGTTTGGCGCACCTGCCAACCACCGGGATCTATAGCTTTCGCTTCGGAGTTACCCAGACCGGGATGAACTGCCCACTCACTTAAGCCCATTGGTAAGTCTCGTAACATCTGAACATATCGGGCCGATTTGTCCACCGTATCAAGATCATAACTATCTAGCAAGTCGTGATCGTCAGTAGGCAGTCCCTGACTCTGCAATTTTTCAGTCATGGATGGATCATAGACACGCAGCGCTAGTCTATGCTCTTTGGCCAGCTCGATTGTCATCTCAAGAATATCAGTTCTGCCACCGTTATGCAGACAATGCCAATCCAAATGAGTTGGTTTTAATCCAGCGGTCAACACAGCCTCGATCTGTGCTCGGAATTCTACTTCCACCTCATGGAGTTTTGCCTGAGCCAGAGCGACGGGCATGTGCTCCAAATTGTAGAAATAGCCAGTTTCATCAATCAAGGATGGCACATCTTTTCGAGAGGATAATGGCCCCCAAGTGTAATCGGAGAGATCGCGGATCATTGTCAGGTGAACACCGAAGGCAATATCAGGATTTTCCCGGAGCAGGTGCATCGCGTGTAAGGCCCAGGGACAGGGAACCATCAAGCTCGTGGAACAGACTACACCTTCCTTGAGTGTATGAAAAATGGCTTCATTTACAGCATGATACATCCCAAAGTCATCGGCGTTGACAATCAGCAGACGGGCATTGGTAGGGTAACCCAGCAATTCGTTGGTTCGTCCGTTTGACATTGATTGTTCCTTTTGTAGTTATCTTTCGACAGTATCGGTTACACAGTTTTTACACTAACTTCGGCAGCCTTCCAGTGGGAGACGGGCTGAAACCGAACTGTGGCAACTCACATCGTTTGGTCTCATCTCAAATCTAATGGGTAGGCTAACGGAACGGTTCGCCTTACGCCCGTTGCGCAGCCCCCTGGCAAGGGTGATGAGGGCTGGTGGGCGGGGCGAGACAACGCCACTTTGTCGGAGCCAACTTCAAGCCACGAAAACTGCCTGAAAACGCGCAAGAACGAACCAGTTCCCACACCCTATTAGGGCGTAAACAGTTTCCAATGGCCTTCCGAGACAACTTCGACGACG
Organism: Anaerolineales bacterium; assembly: GCA_025966435.1. Classification (GTDB taxonomy): domain Bacteria; phylum Chloroflexota; class Anaerolineae; order Anaerolineales; family Villigracilaceae; genus Defluviilinea. The sequence continues at coordinate 3,128 of JAICRQ010000175.1, forward strand.
CCATCGATCACTTTTATGGCGGTCTCGTCGTCGATCGCATACGCGGGACCTGGGATATCGGCCGCCCATCTTTCTGCGTCGGCCATGGTGTTCTCTGGCAAGGCCTCGTGATCCAGGTGCGGAAAGATCGAGAAGTCGACCATTCCCAGCGTTTCATCGCCACTGGTGGGCGGACGCCACCGGACGAAGTCTTCCCCGATCCTGGGAGTCATCACCATGCTCCCGGCGCTCAGCCCCACCCAAACTGTCTCCCGCAGCGACGGCAGGAGGTCTGCCAGCCCGGACTGCCGCATCCAGTAGCACAGGTACAAGGGGTCGCCGCCATTCACGAGCAGGACGTCTGCCTCCCGGACCCAGGAGGCCCAGCGTTCCTGATCGATGCTGGGCAGTGCAGTGAGCTCCAGCACTCCCAGGGACTTCCAACCCAGCTCGCACATGGGGGTTCTGGGTTCTTGTCCGCTGATGAACCGCCATGCTGCGTCAGGACCGATCATGGGGTGCCCGTACGTCGCGGTGGGAATGCAGAGGGCGCTGGACTCGGCAACCGGTTTGCCCAGCAGGTCAACTAGTGCGTTGTGAATACTGGTGTTCTTGATGCCAGCGGACGTGAGCAGGAATTTCATGATTCATCTCCTTTACTCTTTAATAAGAGCCGAAAGGCTCCTCCCGCCTCTACTATTATGAGCGGTCATACAAAGTGTTGCCCAATGGCTGGCGGTAGCTGGGAGCGTGGACTCGCCCTCGAAACGGAAAAAGCCAAAAAACGCGCCGCGTACCCACCGTCAGATGCATACTGTGTTGGGCGGCGACAATTGTTATTACAGATTGTCTGTGGAAACTTCTCGAAGTTCCAAAAGAAGTTCTTCAATCTCTTCACCACGAGCATTCGCAAACCCTTTCGATTCGCCGATAATTTTAAAGCCGCATTTCTCTAAAACCCGACGCGAGCCGGGATTGTCTTTGGCTACTCGTGCATAGATCGGGCGAGCTGGGTTATGGTGCGCTAAAAACTCCTTAAGCGCCCGGGTCGCAATGCCCTTCCCCCAATACTCTTTCCCCAGCCAATACGTAACTTCTGGCTTGCCTTCCTCTTCATAGCTTGAAACACTTCCTGCCACCTGCCCATTAAAAAGGATGGTCTGTATGATATTTATTTTATCTGCCAGAATTCTGTGCCAATGTGCCATAAAGGCTTCCTGGTTGGTGGGATCTCTCGCAGTGAAAGCCGCCATGTAATTGGCTTCCTGATCCAGTTGATATTCAAAAAAGATGGGAAGGTCATCGTTTACAACATTGCGCAGAACCAGTTTGTCTGACATACAGTTTTTCTCCACAAATTATTTCTGTTTTTTATCAGGACACTTTCCAGGATTTCAGCCGCCCAACGGCTGGTGTTACCCGGCGCTCTCCCAGGGGTCAGGTGCATGACACTCCCTGGCACCGTACGCCAGGGCAAGTGGAGTGGGCAGTGCCAGGGTTATCCCAGTGATCGTGTGGGACGCATTGTCGGGCAGCCACCTGAACTTGGCTTCTCACTCATTCAGAAAACGCTCTGCAATGGTATATCCGCCATCCACTGGAATACTTATCCCCGTTACAAAATTCGATGCCTCTGAGGCTAAAAACACGGCCGTCCCCACTAAGTCTTCCGGTTCTCCCCACCGGCCAGCAGGCGTTTTACTGCGAATTTGCTCCCCTAGCGGTGTCGTCGGCATCCCGCGCGTGAGATCCGTCTCATACCAGCCCGGCAAAATGGCGTTGACTTGGATATTGTGTGGGGCTAACTCGACCGCCAAGGCACGGGTGAGCCCTAAGATGCCCGTTTTCGCCGCGCCATAGTCGACAAAATCCGGCGTCCCAAAGAGTGAGTAAACCGAACCAATGTTGATAATTTTTCCACCCTGCCCTTGCGTCACCATCGTTTTGGCTGCGTATTTAGCACACAAAAAGGACCCGGTCAGATGAGTGCTAATCACGGCCTCCCAATCTTCGCGTGCCAGCTCCAACACTGAGCCACCGCGAAAGAGACCGGCGTTGTTCACCAGAACATCGAGCCGACCGAATCGTTCCACGACCCGATCGATAGTGTGTTGTACAGCGTCTTCTTCGCGAACGTCGAGAGCAAACACCATGCCGGCATCGCCCAGTTCTTGAGCAATGGTTTCATTCTTTTCGGCGTTGCGCCCCGTGACGGCAAGGCGAGCACCTGCTGCGCGGAGTCCTAAAGCTATAGCGCGCCCCAGGCCACCGTTGCCGCCAGTAATGAGGGCAGTTTTACCTTCCAGTGAAAACATAGAAAATGCCATCTCGTATATCTCCGTTGGTTCAGCGCGTCTCTGATTTTCCTGCTGTATAGCCACGCAAACTGCCTAAAAAACGCGGCGACTCCCAGCCGTCCAGTGCACGCATTGTTAGCCCACTTTTGGATTTATTGAACTGCCACTTGGTCGAAGCTCCTATATTACCTTATGGAATTGCGTAACTTCTGCCCTTCTGGTTAGACAGGCTGGACCTGCTTGCTGCTAATAAGTGAACATGCGATCATGTTCTAAGGACAAGCGAACTAGAACGTTTGGCATAGCAAACTCTGCGGGTTTGCCGTTTATATCAGAGTCGGTGACTCCGCGTCCTTTGCTTGACATTCCTGAGAGATAAAATTTTCCCCCGCCTGCCACGATGGCATCGTAATGTTCGCGCAGTTTGCCTGTTCCAAGCCCAACCAGATTATCAAGCACCGCCTCACGGATTAGTTGAACTGCGTCACCTGCTAGAAAGAGTGAAACAGTATGTCCTTCGTCAATGGCGCTTTTGGCAACTAAAAACGCCAAAGCCGCGCGTGAAGGATTTTCAGGACCAACAGTTACGTGCACCAAAATTCTTGCCATTGTTATCTCCTCAAAAATAAGATTAGCAAATTACATCCGTCATGGAAGAGCGGGCTAACGGCTGGCGTTACTGGCGGCTGGTTGAGAATCAAGCTCAGAAGCGGAACCCTCTTGAAGCTTCTGAAAAGCCTAAAATGTAAGAGGGCGTTTGGAATCAAGCCTAAGCTCGGACATGGCTAAGGATTTCATCCACGACGCTGCCAAGCGGCTGTGTTGCATCTATGACGATACCATTGCTGGGTATGTCTTCCTTTGTGGCGTGTAAACGTAGGATGAGTTCCCGCTCGCTCTTGCTCTTGCCCCAGTCATCATCAGGACGGTTGTCGAGCCGTTCATTGAGTGTGTCTACATCAACGTCTAAGACGAAGACTTTATCAAAAACGTCTATGAACTCGTTGAAATTTCGAGAACCGCCACAGAAGAAAGTGACTTCGTCGTCCTGATTAGTTGCCAACCGCCTTACTTTTTCGACATCCCAGAGATTACTTGCGTGTCTGATTTCGGGGGATGAAAATGTTATGAGCCTCTCACCAGTCGTTGGGTCTGTGTGTTGGCGCAGGTCTCGATCACTATTTAGGGCTGCGTAACCGCGTCGGCGCAGCTCGTGACATACCGAGGTTTTGCCTGTGCCGGAGACTCCCTCAATAAGATAATTTCTCTTACCCATTGTCCTACCTCTTTGGTATGTTTGTTGGATGATTTGACGTATTTACGCCTCTTCTAATCGTCTACTCTCAAATTTCCTATAGAGTGTTCACATTCAGTCTGGCGAAAGGCTAGAATGGAACTACGGTTTGTTCGACTCAATGACGTACAGATCTGGCCTTCCGATGGATTTCGCTAAACGCCTAACTAGTGTATATACAGTCCGTATAATTCCTTATGGGCAGACTGTATATACGCCCAATAGCAGTCCAAGTTTAATTTTTATTAAGTATAGCACCCATACAAGAGACTGGCTTAATGCAATCTGCTGCACTCATTCCGGTAATAATGATTTCATCTGTTTGTAAATAAAGTTTGCCGCGCGCTGAGGGCTGAGCCTGTAGAGCAAGTCCATGAATGCGGCATCGGACCCCACCAGAACACGGTAGCGG
>JAICRQ010000349.1 GCA_025966435.1 Anaerolineales bacterium
ATGGTGATGATGGGAATCACGAACGCCGCGGTGGTGCTGGGGCGTTTTGCGGCAGCGGAGGTGAACCCGCCGGAACGACGCGGAGCAGCCATCTCGAATGTAGTGCTGGGAGGCACATTCGGCGCCATCGTGGGTCCGCTACTGGTGGGACCTGTGGGAAGCTTCGCACGAACCCTGGGGATGGATGAGTTGGCGGGGGCGTACATCGCGACTCTCGTTCTGTTCGCGATCTCATCCGTGGTGGTCTTCATTGGTCTCCGCCCGGACCCGCGTGATCTCGGGAAACAAGTAGCCGCTGCACACCCGAGCCCCGCCCTGACGGCGACGGGGGAAGCGCGCCCTATTTTCGAAATTCTTCGCCAGCCTGCCGCACTGGTGGCAGTCAGCGCGATGGCGCTCGGGCAGGTGGTGATGGTTGCCGTGATGGTGATTACTTCGCTGCACATGAGCAATCACCAGCACAATCTCGGTGACATTTCTGCTGTTATTGCATCTCATACATTTGGCATGTTTGCATTTTCTGTCATTTCCGGGCGGCTCGCCGATCGATGGGGCCGCGGACCTGTGATCCTGACCGGCGCCTCGACGCTTTTGCTTGCGTGTATTACCGCTCCTCTATCCCCAGACGTGTTTCCGTTGGCGGTTGCGCTTTTCCTGCTTGGGCTGGGCTGGAATTTCTGTTTCGTCGGTGGCTCCGCGTTGCTGTCAGACCAGCTCTCTCCGGTTGAGCGGTCCCGTACACAGGGTGTAAATGATCTGTTTGTGGGTCTTGCCTCTGCGGTTGGCAGCCTCGGAAGCGGCATTGTGTTCGCAGTATCCAATTACACAGTGATTGCGATCGTGGCAGGCGTGCTGGCGTTGATCCCATTTTTGATGTCACTGGTTTGGTTGATAAGAAAACCGGCTCGCGTGTCAACTGGGATAAACCTGCCCGGCGATTGATCGCCGGGCAGGTTTAATAATGATCGTCATGGCAAGCATAAAAAAGCAATCTTGCAACTAACTGGATGGATCCAAGCAACATGAGATTGCTTCGTCGTTACGCTCCTCCTCGCAATGACATATTAATTACGGATCATCGTTAGTAGCATCTTGAACGGGCTTAATGCCTTTAAAGCATGTGGCTCATTGGCGGGCATAATAATCGCATCGCCGCTCCCCAGTTGGAAAGCTTTGCCTGAAATTTTGACCTCGGCGCTGCCATCCAGAATATGGGCTAGGGCATCGAAAGGCGCGGTATGCTCGCTCAGCTCCTGGTCCTGATCGAAAGCAAAGAGCGTGATGTTTCCTGCATTTGCCTTGGCGATCTGGCGGCTGACAACAGAGCCATCCTGATAACTGACCAGTTCAGCCAGGTGCAGTATTTCGGATTTTGGTGCAGTTGCCATAGTGTCTCCTGAAGAGGTAAACACGTATACAAGTACACAGCTGTTTACGTGTTTACCTGTGTATTTTCTCTACTCAATCTCAATCTGATATGCGGCGGGCAGGCGTGTGAAACGTGTGGTGCCCGTCACGATAAGCACTGCCTCTTCGCCAGAGCCCAGGGATAGGGGAATCTCAGCTGTCTGGTCCGCGTTGAGCGGGATGTGAGTTACCGTCGTGGTGTCGCCTCTGGTGATCAGAGTCAGACGGTAGGTCTGCGGCAAGGAGTTTTCGACGCGAACGAAGCCTTCGGCTTCCCAGTCTCCATCCCCAGACTCAAAATCCTCTAGGTAGTTAATCGCGTCGATGCGAATGTCGTCCAAGAGCAAGCCCTCGCCATTGAGTGCTGCATCGGTAATGTACTCGAAGCGGATCTGCACCGTCTGGCCGGCAAACTGCGAGAGATCAACTTCCTCCGTCACCCAGCCATTTGTCTGGCCGTTGTATGCCCAGCCGTAGTTCGCCCCGGTGGGATCTTCATTTGTGCTGGAAGTAGATTGGAGGATCTCCCAGGTTTCACCATCTGTGGATGCCTCAATATAAGCATAGTCGTAATCGGTCTCGATATCATGCCACATGGTAAACGACATGGCTATGGGTTCGCTCGCACTCGTGAAATCAAATTCGCGGGTGAGCGTCATGTCGGATTCATCGCCGCGGTTTGACCAGAACATATAATTGCCCGAGTTTGCATCCACCGGCAGCAGCCCAACCACTGTAGAACCGTTGAAGCGCAGTGTGTGGTCTCCTTCACAATCGATACTGTAATAGTCAATGCCATACTGGTTAACGGTACTACTTAACGATTGGGGACAACTGGAAATGGGTTCTATCGCGGTGACTTGCGGCGCATCAGGATAGTTGTGATAGGTGTAACGCCCATCCCCGACGGATTCATCCATCAGGTAGAGGGTCGCTGCCCAGTCCACGAAGACATCATCTGCGGTGATGTCGTTGCCGGTTTGCGGGTCGGTGATGTCCAGCTCTTCAAGCGTATCGTCCACGCTGGGCAGGTCATTTTCCGGGTTGCTGGTGAGAGCCTTGGTAGCATCCTCGCCGAACCGGTCGAGGAAATAGGCAAGATAAAGAAAGCTTTGGCCATAGTGTGCCCCAAAATCGGGCGAGTCATTGTTTACCCAGGTGTTCAACTGAATATCAGGGTTTTGAACATAAACCCAATCCGAACCACCAATACCGTACCCGTTCAAAAACGCACCGACTTCTGCAAAGCCTTCACCCAGCCAGGACACATCATTTCGATCGGACGCGTTCTGGATCATATGCACGAATTCATGAGCCAGAGTAGCATAGGTATATTCATCGCCAAGATCCTGGCTGGTTCCCAATACATAGGTTTCATGGGCATTCGAATATTCATTAACCAGAGGGCTATAGGAGTCGGATGAGTTGAAATATCCTGCGATATTGTGCCCAATGCTGTTTGCGTAAAGGACATAAATATGCGAGTCCTCATCTACCCCGGGATTCGCCTCGCTGCCGAAAAATTCGCGGTCTGTTGGATATATCTTGCTTTCAAAGGTATCCATCAGAGCCTTCATATCATCTTCATCCACCGGGGTACCTTCTTCCACCCAGAAATAAGAATGGGGAGTGATGTACCGCAGCGTGGCAGTAATTTGAGAATGCTCATTGGTATCGGAGTTAAGAATCCAGAAATTTTCTTTGTCGCCCACCTGATAGGATTTCGCCGGCACGGTTGTGGGCACATTGCATATCGCCTCAAGCCGGCAAGCCAGTTCATACGGATCGTTCTCGGGCACCTGTTCCTCGTTGAGCGTCTCGATTGTTTCCAGCGAAATATCGTCCACGGGCGGGCGCTCGATTTGGGCGGTGGGGGCAGGGGGAACAGTATTCTCTGATGGCGGTGTGAACGGAGGGAGATTAGTATCCCGAAAGATTGGAACAAAAAATGCGGCGGCTGCCACAATTGCAATACATGAACAACAGACAAGAATTGCTACGATCGCGGCGATGATCCTTGGGGTCGATGAAGATTGGGTGTTGCCAGTTTCCATTGAGAGAAACCTCCTAAAATGTTTTGTCCATCTTACACTGAAACCATAAGCTTGTGATTAGGAAATTAATTTACAAATGTCGCTGCGAGCGCTCTCTGCCAAGCAGTCTCCTATTTAACTGGAGATTGCTTCGCCTCACCTGCACTCCCTGGCACTGCCCCAGTGCAAGTGTCGGCTCGCAACGACATGTACTTTAAAAAAGTGGGAGCAGTTAAACTGCTCCCACTTCCCTGTAACGCTTATGCGTCTGCGGTTTGTTTGCTCTTTTTCTTGATCGGTTCTGATTTGGTGAAGACGATCTTGTTGTTCTCCTCGTCCACATCCACCTGAACCGTGGCGCCATCTTTATATTTACCGCTCAGCAATTCGATTGAGAGTGGGCTTTCCACATATTTCTGGATCGCTCTGCGCAGCGGGCGTGCGCCAAAGGCGGGATCATAGCCTTCCTTCGCCAGCCATTTGCGGGCGGCATCGGTCAGCTCCACGGTGATGTTGTATTCGTTCAAGCGGTCCTGCACTTCCTTCATTTGCAGGATGACGATCTCTTCCATTTGCTCGATGGAGAGCGGTGAGAACATGATGATCTCGTCGACGCGGTTGAGAAACTCCGGGCGGAATGCCGATTTCAATGCCTTCTCGACCTTATCGTGTGCCTCGCGCTCCTCACTAGATGCTTTCGGCTGGAGGAAGCCCAGGGCACCGCCCTTACGCACGTATTCGGTGCCAAGGTTCGAGGTCATGATCAGGACCGTGTTGCGGAAGTCCACAATATTGCCCTGCCCGTCTGTGAGACGGCCATCGTCCAAGATTTGGAGCAACGCGTTCCAGACCTCAGGATGCGCCTTTTCGATCTCGTCGAAGAGGACGACTCGGTACGGGCGCCGGCGGACGGCTTCTGTTAATTGACCGCCTTCTTCA
>JAICRQ010000533.1 GCA_025966435.1 Anaerolineales bacterium
CATGGACAAGATTACGCGTCGTCACAACCATAAAGCCGGAACCGAGCGTAAAGAGAGCCACTACGAGGAAGATGATTTGTTCACCGGTCATCGAATACCCAATCTCTAGTTTCTAATCTCTGATCTTCAGTGATGTGCCTCGACAACCTGCCCTACCCCCTCCACCCTCTCACGTTCCTTGCGGCTGTAGGAACGCGCGAACTCTAACGCAATCCAGCCGAGGACGACGTTCGACAGGAACATAACCGCAACATAGACCCAGGTTGGTGTTCCCGCAAGAAGCGCATTCAGCAGGGCAACCACCATCAACAGCACAAACGCCAGCGGTGTGAGAAACTTCCAGTTGAAGCCGAGCATGTGGTCGATGCGGATGCGCAGCAGTGTGTACCGGACCCACATGATGATCCAGTATCCAATAAAGGCTTTGAAAAAAATCACAGCAACCGCCAGAAACGCGCTCACCTGTTCCAGGCCAAAGAAGCGATACCCGCCAAAGAACAGAATCGCCCAGAAGCCGCCAAAGGTGAAGGCATGCAGGAGCTCACCCGCATAGAACATGCCAAACTTCATCCCCGAATACTCGGTGTTGTACCCCGCCACCAGCTCGGACTCGCCTTCCGCCATGTCGAACGGTGCGCGTCCCAGTTCCGCAATCGCGGCAATGAGGAAAATTAAGGCGGCTAAGGGAGCCAGCCACACAAACCAGACATCCTGCGCTTCGGTGATGGCGTTGAATCCCATCGAACCGGCGAAGATCGTCGGGATGAGCAGCATAGTCAGCATCGGGATTTCAAAGGCGACCATCACAGCCACCTGGCGGAAGGCACCAATCAACGCATATTTATTGTTGGAAGCCCAGCCTGCCATAATGATCGAAAGTGTGCCAATTGCTCCGGCGGCGATGATATACAGCGCGCCGATGTTCAAATCCACGCCGATCATACGCGGCGCAAGTGGCATCACGGCCCACAGGATCAACACAGACATCATGGAAAGTATGGGCGCGAGGTTGTAAACCACCTTATCTGCCCCGTTGGGCGTGATATCTTCTTTAATGAGCAGCTTGATGATATCGGCGAAGGGCTGAATCAAACCAAAGGGCCCCACGCGATTCGGACCGATACGGTCCTGAAAGCGCGACACCACCTTCCGCTCCACCCAGACGAGGAAAATATCCAGCACCATCAACAGGCTGAGGAGAAACAGAACCCCGAGAAAGCCGATCAAAATCTGCGCAGCGATCTCGGGCATTCCCCAACCGGTGAAAATACCCATCAACCAATCCGCGGCGACTTTGAGAGGATCGTTCCAAAAACTCATGCGCTTTTACTCCTACACCCTCTCCTAAGAGGAGAGGGCCGGGGTGAGGTCATACAAACAAAAGGCTGAATGGACACTTCCAATCAGCCTTTCTTTCGCGTGCTTGTACAGGGGCTATGCCCATTCCAGCATTCCTTTGCGCCACGTATACACGAGGCCTACAATGAGAATAAGGATGAAGATAATACCTTCGATCACGGCGAACAGCCCGAGCTGACTAAGCTTCACCGCCCAGGGAAACAGGAAAACGGTTTCGACATCGAAAATCAGGAAGACTAGCGCGAAAATGTAATACTGCGCCTTGAACTGTACCCAGCTGTCGCCCACCGTTTCGATACCGCACTCGTATGTTGATTGCTTGATGGGGTTGGCTTTCTTAGGTCCCAGAATCCACGCGGCTGCAATCGCCCCCACGGGAATGATCAGACCTACGATAATAAACAAACCAATGTAAATCCACTGACTCATAGATTCTCCATGGCGAATATTACGTTTAAAGCAAAATTTGTCCACAGGACTGCTTCGCTTGTATTACAAGCGGCGAAATTGTACCATGAAGGACAAACGCCTGGCATGAAAAGCGGGTCGGGTTGGAAAAGACTTTCATCGTCGGATCATGGTTTGGCTTTGTTTCGCCGCTTCAGGGCGAACTTAGCAATGTCTTCAAAGAAGGGAAACCCCAGGATTGTTCCCACCACCGAACCAATTACCCCGGCTGTACGCGCAAATTCTCCGGAAAGCCCCAGAAAATTGACCGCTTCGATCTCCACGATTTGCGCGGATACCGTTTTTCGACTCTCTTCACCGTGTTGCTTATCCACAAAGCGCAGGTACAACCAGATCGTTCCGCGATAGAACCCGACGTCCGGCGGGCGGATACTCCATCGAAACGTGACCGAACTTCCGGGGGAGAGCGCCTCACTCACCAGATCCGATGGACGGACCTCCATTCCGGCGAGATCAAAGCGTGCCTCGGCGATCACCTGATGCGATTCGTAGAGGTTTGGGATTTCGATCCTTTCTCCGGTGACAACGTTCCCGCTAAATTGAGCGGTCGGCGTGAGGTTGCCGAGGTCATCCACCTCCAGCGTCAACCGTACCAGATCCGCATCCCCCACGCGGATTTGGGGAGGAAACTCGAGGGTCAGGCGTCGGCGCTCGGGCAGCTCCGGTTGCACCGTGACGATCGAAGTGGCAGGCGCAGGGATATCCGTTGTCTGCACGGGTATTGTCGGCTCCGAATCTCCGGGCTCAATGTCTGGAGGCGATGCAGTTCCCCTCAGGTTTTGGAACGCAAGAGAATAAATGACCGCGCAGCCGCATAAAATCAGGCAGCCGATGAGAAGAGATAAGAGCAGCGTCCGGTTACTGATGCGCATAAAGGTCAGGAAAATTTGGAAGATGGAGTGAGACAGGCGTAGGTAATTGCAATTCAGTGGGCGAAATCGGCTGCGTGCGTATCTCGCGCCGCGCGGGTAAAAATCCCCAGAGCAGCAGGGCGATCGAAAGGATCACGATGACGATCCCCA
>JAICRQ010000374.1 GCA_025966435.1 Anaerolineales bacterium
GCATTCCGCTGAAGGCGCAGTCCGCGGGTCGCAAGGGCGGCGTCCAACTCGTTGAGTCCGCGCTCGACCACAGACGGAGCTACATCCAGCGCGGCGGAGAGCTGTGCCGTCGTCACCGGCTCCGCCGCGACGAACAACATCGCCTCCAATTTGGCCGAAAGTGGCAATTCAGTATCAGAATTCTCGGGCTCAAGGCCCGCAAGGGGTTCGGGGTCGCTCATGCTATAATTGCTCCGCTTAGGACCTAAATTTGAGTTCTTCAGACAAGGATTTTACTGGAGAGCTAAAACGTTTGGATTGGAAAGATGAGAAAAATACGAGGCTTACCACTTTTTTTACTAATTCTTGCACTCACGTCACTTGCCTGCATGATTAACGTCGGCGGACCTGATTACTCCAGCTTACCCGCAATCCCTGTTTCTGCCGACGCCGCTGCCAGCATTCAGGATGAAATCAGACGGGCGATCGAGGCCGCTGCTCAGACGGGGGTTATCACCGTCAACTTGACTGAGCCGCAGATCACGTCCTATCTGGCGTCACGCCTGCAAACAGACCCGAGCTTGCAGCAGTCGGATAACAAACCGCTGATCACAGAACCGCAGGTCTACTTGCGCGATGGGCAGATGCAGATCTATGGCCAAACCCAGCAAGGTATGTTCACGGCCAACATCGGCATCCTCGTCAACATGGGTGTGGATGCGAACGGCCAGCCGCAGATTGAAGTTGCCTCGGCGGATTTCGGTCCTTTCCCAGCACCCGAAGGACTCAAGGACGCCATCACCGCTATGGTCCGGGAAGCGTACACTGGTTCTCTTGGACCAGTCGCCACAGGCTTGCGCATCGAGTCGATTGCCATTGCAAATGGCGTGATGACCGTCACCGGGCGCGTCAGATAGCGCACGGATTATACATCGGATTAATCAGGCGGACCCGAGGCTGCTAACCAGAGTAGGATTACATCTAACACCATGCAACGTTTCCATCAACGGTTTAGCCGCCTCTTCTTCTCCGTTTTTTTGGCAGCCGCGCTGCTTGTCAGTTGCCGCTCCCCACAGGTGACAGGCGCAGATATCACCGTCAGTATCGCCGCTGACGGTGAGGCGCGGGATATTACCATCCCTGCTGGGAGCACCGTGTCGCAGGCTCTCGAGGCAGCAGGCGTAACCGTGGAAACACAGGATCGTGTCAATCCACCGCCGTACACCGTTCTCGGCGATGGGAACTCTGTTACGCTGACGCGCGTCGAAGAGGTATTCGAGACGGAGCAGCAGATCATTCCGTTTGAACGGCAGGTCGTCCGCAATGAGTCGTTGCCTGAGGGTGAAACCCGGTTGGTGCAGTCCGGCGTCAATGGACTGGAAGAGCTCACCTACCGCCGCGTGCTCGAAAACGATGTGGAAATCAGCAAGTCTGTTGTCAAATCCGTGATCCTGCAGGAAGCCATCCCCGAGATCATGATGGTCGGCGCGCAATCCTCCTTTGCGCCGCTGCCCATCCCTGGGCGTCTGGTGTACCTTGCAGGAGGGAATGCCTGGAGCATCGATACATCCACTGCCAACCGCACGGCTCTGGTCACTACAGGCGATCTCGATGGACGCATCTTTGAGCTCTCGCCCAATGGCAATTATTTAATCTTCACACGCAAGTCTACGAAACCTGCAGACCAGGAGATCAACACATTATGGGCGGTGCGCACGGATGGCAGCAAGCCATTCGCCACCGGCATCGCCAACGTGGTCCACTTTGCCGATTGGATTCCCGGCACAAACTCCATCGCGTATTCCACAGTCGAGCCGCGTTCCACTGCGCCCGGCTGGCAGGCAAATAACGACCTGCATCGCTATAGCGTGACCACCGGCGCGAGAGCCAGAGTCCTCGATGCAAGCAGCGGAGGCGTGTACGGCTGGTGGGGCATGACCTTTGCCTTTTCAGCGGAGGGACGCCTCGCATACGCTCGCCCGGACGGCATCGGGCTCGTGGACTTGGATGGAAAATATCTCAAACCCTTGCTGCCTATCACGCCATTTAACAGCCACAGCGACTGGGCGTGGCTCCCTTCCCTTGCTTGGGGCGCGGATGGAAATACGCTTTACTTCATTTCGCATGCCCCGCCGCCAAGCCTGGTGAGTGAAGAAGATTCGCCTTTCTTTGACATCAACGCCGTCCTACTTGAGAACAATACGACCATACCTATTGCACAACAGACCGGGATGTTTGCTTATCCATCCGTGTCGTCGCTGCAGTCGAGTACGAGGGAGCGGCCGTATCAGGTCGCCTATTTACAGGCGATCTTCCCGCAGCAGAGCGAGACAAGCCGTTATCGCGTTGTCGTCATGGACCGGGATGGGTCGAACCGCAGAACCCTTTTCCCCGCAGACGATGCGCCCGGACTCGAACCTCAGACTCTCGCCTGGGCACCGGATGTGATCGAAGGTCAGTCCGGTGATTTCCTGGCGCTGGTTTACCAGGGAAACCTCTGGCTGGTGGATAGCGGTAACGGGCAGGCATATCAGGTGACAGGTGATGGTCTGGTCACGAGGATTGATTGGAAGTAATCATCCCGCGCTTCCCTGCTACACAGACAAAGCGCGATAAATAGAGAGGAAATCGATGCGTATCTTAATCACTGGAGCCGCCGGGTTTCTCGGCTCACACCTATGCGATCACCTTCTTGCCGAAGGTCATGAGGTCATCGGCCTCGACAATTTCATTACGGGCAACCCGGAAAACATTGCACACCTGATGGGGCATGAAAATTTTTCGTTCTATAAGCACGATGTGTCGAACTATATCTTCATCCCTGACAAAATGGATGCCGTCCTGCACTTCGCCTCGCCGGCCAGCCCCAACCCCCAATCGCCATCCGGGTATTTCAACCTGCCGATCCAGACCATGAAGGCAGGCGCGCTGGGCACGCACAACTGCCTGGGTCTGGCACGCGCCAGTAAGGCACGTTTTCTGCTTGCCTCTACAAGCGAGATTTACGGCGACCCACTTGTGCACCCGCAGAAAGAGACCTATGCAGGCAATGTGGATCCAGTGGGTCCGCGAGCGGTTTACGACGAAGCCAAACGTTTTGCGGAATCCCTCACGATGGCATACCACCGCGCCCATGATGTGGACACCCGCATCGTGCGAATTTTCAACACGTACGGTCCTCGCATGGATTTGGAAGACGGCCGCGCTTTGCCCAATCTGCTCAAGCAGGCTTTGTTAGGTCAGCCACTCACAGTCTATGGGGAGGGCAAGCAGACGCGTTCGTTTTGTTACGTAGATGACCTGGTTGATGGCATTATCAGGCTCCTTCATTCCGAGGAACATCTGCCTGTCAACATTGGCAACCAGGATGAAATGACGATCCTGCAATTTGCAGAAACCATCAACCAGATTGTTGGTAATAAAGCCGGTATTACGTTTGTCAAGGATGCCCGCAGTATCCGCGACCCGCAGCAGCGCCAGCCCGACATCACCCGCGCCCGCGAGATCCTTGGCTGGGAACCAAAGGTCTCTCTGGGGGAAGGTATTCAAAAAACAATCCCATACTTCAAACAAAGACTGGGGCTTGCATGATCTTGGCTGCGAATAAGGAACGAAACCGCTTTTTGAAGTTTGCCACGGTTGGCGCCATCGGTTCGGTGTTGGATATCCTGATCATGAATTTGCTCACGCAACTCTTCAAGCTGCCGCTGGTCATTGCCGGAACGCTCTCTCTGATCTGCGCCATCGTCAGCAATTTCATGCTCAACCGTTATTGGACGTATCCTGATTCACGCTCACGACATTTCCTTCATCAATTGAGTATGTTCTCCCTGGTGAACCTCGTCGGGATTGCTTTCCGGATTCCCATCCTCCACTTTGTAGAGCCTGTAATGGTGGGTGCGTTTGAGAAAATGGCGCATCTCTCCCACGCATCAGCTGAGATCATTGCCAAGAATGCAACGCTTGCTTTTGCGATTGGCGTTGTGATGATCTGGAATTTCTTCATCAACCGCTACTGGACGTATAATGATATAGAATAATCCAGTTAATCATGAAACAATCAAGAGAGGCCCGCATCTCTGTTTTGTGCTACCCTTTCGATTGCTATGAAGCATTGATATTGTGA
>JAICRQ010000005.1 GCA_025966435.1 Anaerolineales bacterium
CGCCGCAGCCGGCGCGGCCTGTACCAAGGATTATGCCATCATCACGCGCGACGAGCGCCAGCGTTTTGGTGTTACCGCCATCGACTCCGAGTACGAATTTCATTGTCTATCTGCTCTGAGTTTCGAGACCATGCCATGCCGCCCGATCTGCCAAGACCGTTACATTCGGTGCAGACTGAAGATAGGATGCCGGCACGTCGGGCGTTTGTGGGCCTTCCATGGCACGATGAAGGATCTGATATTTGTGCGCCCCTGATACAAGGAGTAGCGTCCGGCGAGCAGCCAGCAGCAAATCCATGCCGCATGTCAGTGCCTGAGGCGGTACCTGCTCCTCACCGCCCCAGTAACGCGCATTGCTTGCAATACTCTCCGGTGTCAGAGGGATGACCCGCGTGGGAGAATCAGGCAGCGACGGTGGTTCGTTGAACCCCAAATGGCCATTCGGACCCAGTCCTAGAATCGAAATATCGAAACCACCGGCCTCGCGCACTGCAATCTCATAGATACGACACGCGTCCCATGGGTCTGGGGCATCACCCACCAACCGGACGACATTTGTTTCCGCGATATCAAGTGGTTCGATGAAGGAACGATGCATCCAGCCGAAGAGCGACCGCTGGTCATCGGGCGCGAGACCAATATAAGCATCCAGTTGGAATGCGTGCAGCCGTGACGTGTCGATCAGACCATGTGAATAACGCCTTGCCAGTTCATGGTACACGCCCATCGGCGTATTGCCCGTCGCCACTACAATTGTGGCATCTGGCTTTGCGTTGATCGCTTCTACCAGCCAGTCGGCGCCAGCATGGCTCAGGGACTCGTAGTCATCTACAATAATAACGTTCACTGGAACAGTCGCTCAGGCAAATACTGGCGATGCGCGGCCGCCATCTCATCGTAGATTGTCTCCGCCAGGGGCAGGGAAAAAACCAGCGGGTGACTGGCAAGCGCCCGGATAGCATCACGCCGCGTGCCACTCCAGGCCGCTTCCGCAGCCAGCGCCTGATATTCGCCCAGCATCTTCACCAACCCGATGAGGTGACGCGGCATATGTCCCTGCGCGATGGGCTCCACACCATTCCGGTCGACATATCCCGGGACCTCCACCACCAAATCATCAGGGAAGTCAGCGATGGCGCCGCGCCCTGGCACATTTACCGGCCACACCTCTTTACGATCGTTGAATACCGCGTCCATAACGTCGATTGCGAGCTCCAGCTCATGGATGCCGCCGCGCGAACGATGCGGGTCAAGCGCAGGCTGGTCTAAGGCAGCCTGTTCTTCATAGTGCCTCCAGTAGTCCGGGACGTTCGCAAGAATGTCCTGTGCGCGGGTTGTTGGCTTACCGCGAAGTTCGGCGAGTACATCCTCCTTAAAATAGTAATACTGGAAATAGTCAGCCGGAAGGGATTCCATTGTACAAGCCAGTTCGATCAAGCGTAGATGCGGAGCGTGGCGGCTAACCGCGGGGTCCCCGCGCATGCGATTTCGCGCCGCGCGTAAGAACGGCAGCATGTCCTGACCATCGTATAAGTGTCGAACACTCCAGCATCCATGATTTAATCCGATCATAGTGGCGTCGACCAGATCAGGGTCTAGCCCTGCCGAGCGAGCAATCCCGCGCGGGAAAATAATAGGTCCCTCGCAAAGCGAAACAGTTGCGATATCACTATGATGTGTAATTGCCTCGGAAACCAGGTTAATTGGATTGGTATAGTTGAACAGCCTTGCACGCGGACATATTGCCTCCATATCCGCGATAATCCCCTGCATAACGTGGATCGAGCGCAACGCCATAAAGAAGCCACCCGGGCCCTGTGTCTCCTGCCCGATGACGCCATGCTTGAGCGGAATCGCTTCGTCGTAGTAACGCGCCTCGAAGCCGCCCGGGCGAAAGCTCGTTAGCACCGCGTCACAATCCTGCAGCCCCGCGCGACGGTCAGTCGTACAGCTTACCCTCAAATCGATGCCCTGATGCCGCGCCATCCTATTGGCAAGGGTCTTCACCAGGGAAAGATGCGTCTCGTCAATGTCGATCAACACGACTTCCGAACCCTGAAAATTTTGTCCCTGGTGGATGAGCGATGCCATTGTACCTGGTGCGCGTGTGCTGCCGCCGCCGATGTAAGCTACCTTAATCCGTGCCACTATACTCCTCTGCTTGACAAGATTTACACGGTGGACTGGAGGATGGGCAATTCAGTGCCGTCATCCAATGACACGTGTGTAACTGTTATTAATATTGCTATTTCCCGCGATTTTACTACATTGCCAAAGCAGTACCCGTAAGTGGATCTTAAGCGCAAAAAAGGTCATAAAAGGTGCTTCTTTTCCATTTCCATGGTGCATTTTCTTTGTAACCTTTAGGCATATTTAGCGTCATGAGCGTATATCTGACAAATCTACAATGTTTTGACTATTAATAGAAAGATCGAGATTGAGCAAGAGTGCTCGAACAGTTTTTATTGGCGAGGTGCCGAATGCAATGGTATGTATTCCAGAGTAAATTTCAAAAAGAGAGCCTGGTTTGCGAACAGCTTCGCATTCGGAATGTCGATACCTTCTTTCCTCGCCTTTATGTGCAACCGGTCAATCCCCGCGCTCGCAGAATGAAACCTTACTTTCCTGGATACGTTTTCGGACGCCTTGACCTAGAACAGATTAGCAGGTCGATCATAGACTGGATCCCTGGAGTGATTGGGATTGTGAGCTTTGGGGGCGAACCAGTATCTGTGCCAGACCATCTGATTACTACGCTTCAACAGCACCTTAACGCCATCAATGCAGCGAAGCGCGAATTATCTGAGAGGTTTCAACTTGGTGATTCGGTAGCCATTCAGGGAGGACCCTTTGCAGGTTATGAAGCGATTTTCAATTCTCGTTTGCCCGGGCGTAACCGGGTGGAAGTACTCTTGAAACTGCTTCAGGGTCCTCAGATACGTGTAGAACTACCAATACATCAAATTGCATTGAAAGATTCTTCGTTCGTAAAGAGAGCTTCTTAGGAAGAAGCGCCAGTTGTACTGCTCTTAGCTAGGCTGCTCGTCTTGTCCTGGCCCTTACATTTTAGCATTCTCTTTTCATTCGATACTACAGATGTGTCGAAATGGCGGAGCGCGGTCAAAAGAAATGGCAATTCAATAACTCTTAGCCTGACCGCTCATCCTGTCCTAGATCTTACATTTAGCATTCCGTTTCTCATTCGATACGATTAGGTGTGTCGGAATGGCGGAGCGCGGCGGAGACTAAAGGAACAAAAATATGCTCACCCTTGTAAATTCCCCCTCACCAGATCAACAAAACATGGCAAGGGACCTCACTGAAGTGTTTTACCGCCAAATGTATACAATCCGCAAAGTTGAGCAAAATCTTCTTGATTTGTTTGCACAAGGCTACATCACAGGCACCGTCCATACATCTATGGGACAGGAAGCCTGTGATGTTGGAGTAGTCAATTCTCTTGACCGGTCAAAAGATATTATTTTTTCTAATCACCGCGCGCATGGACAGTTTTTGGCATATTGTGATGATGTAGAAGGATTGATCGGCGAAATCATGGGTAAAGAGACCGGCGTTTGCCTAGGCATTGGTGGGAGCCAACATATACACAGAGAAAATATGTACACCAATGGCGTGCAGGGAGGGATTGTTCCAAACGCCGTTGGAGCTGCGCTCGCAGAAAAAATCAAGGGGACCGGCGCGATTACTGTTGTATTTTTAGGGGATGGCACAATGGGTGAAGGGGTAGTTTACGAGAGTTTTAACATCGCTTCTTTATGGTCATTACCAGTATTGTTTCTGCTGATCGATAACGGTATCGCGCAAAGCACACCAAAACACCTGGAACATGCTGGCGAACTCGAAACTCGAGCAATGACTTTTGCGATTGACAGTGCATCCATTGAAGCTGACGATGTCAATAAGGTTTATTCGACTGCTTGCGAGGTTGTGAATAAAGTGCGCGAGCATTCAAGACCTTTTTTCCTTCATGTTAAGGCGGCTCGGCTGGGTCCACATAGCAAAGGGGATGATACCCGGTCGAAAGAGGAAATCGAGTCCCTCAAGCAAAAAGATCCTTTGTTGAAAATCTCAGAGAGTCTGCCCGTAGGTCTTCGAATGGAGATCGAACAGAAGATCGATGTTCGTATTCAAACAGCAGTTGAAAAAGCAATGCTGGCCAGCCATCCCGGGCTAGAACAATTGCGGAGGGTATAACCATAGCCGGATTAACTTTTCTAGAAGGTGTGCGCGCTGGGCTTTTCCAAGTGATGGAAAAGGACCCGAACGCGATTCTTCTGGGCGAAGATATTTTGGATCCATACGGGGGAGCATTTAAAGTAACAAAGGGCCTTTCTACTAAGTTTCCACAGCGGGTATTCACCACACCCATCAGCGAAGCATCCATTGCAGGCCTTACTGTTGGGATGGCCTTACGGGGAATGCGTCCCATCGCTGAGTTTATGTTCGGCGACTTTATCACATTGGCTGCGGATCAAATCGTCAACCATGCTGCAAAGTATATGGGGATGTATGGCGATCAGATGAAGCTTCCAATGGTGCTTCGCACGCCAGTCGGCGGGGGACGTGGATATGGCCCCACCCATAGTCAATCCTTAGAGAAGATGTTCCTCGGCTTGCCCATGTTTCATATACTTGCCCCCTCTCATTTCGTTCATCCAGGCGAAATCTTGGTGCAAGCCATCTCAGGAAGTTACCCCACTCTATTTCTTGAAAATAAGCTGCTCTATCCAGAAGTGTTGAAGCTTGAACAACATAGCGGGGTCATCAATCGCACAGTACATTTCGATGAGCATAATTATCCTGTTGTCGTACTCTCGAACTTTCCCGACAAGCGCAAAGCGGATATCGCAATCGTAGCGTATGGCGGGATCAGTCGGTTACTAGGACCCGTCCTGAACCAACTTGCACAAGAAGAAATATGGATAACAGCCTGTTTACCCGTCTCCTTGAGCCCTCTACCCATCAAACATATCCAGGCTACGACGGAAGGAATAAAAAAGATCCTGGTGATCGAAGAAGCTTCACCTGCGTTTGGATGGGGATCAGAAGTATCAGCAGCCCTGTATGACGCACATGCGGGACAGTTGGATGGACCTATCCTTCGAATCGGAGCAGCAAATTCTGTCATTCCAGCTTCCAAACCTCTGGAGGAAAAAGTGATTGTTTCAGAAGAGAAGATTCTATCGGCTGTGTTTGAGGTGATGGCATGGTAAAAGTTCTGCCTGTCAAAATGCCTAAAGTCAGTCCAAATGATGACAACGGCACGATTGTCGAATGGTTGCGTGCAACCAGTGAGGAGGTCAACAAAGGCGAGATTCTATGTATAGTCGAAACGACCAAGAGCATATTTGAGATCGAATCGCCTTCAGGTGGCTACTTTTTCCCTCTGAGTAGTGTGGGAGAAGCTGTTGATGTCGGCGTAACAATTGGGGCAATTACGGACACGCAGGTTACCCAGGAAGAAGTAATTCATCTGCTGGAACAAGAAGAGCAACCCCAAGAAATTGCAGCCCCTGTCCCCGTAACCAACGAATCAACCCTGACCATCAAGGCCCAATTACTGGCGAAACGTCTCGGCATTAATCCAGCTGAGCTTCCTCAAAATGGCCAAAGGATCACCGAAGAAGATGTAAAGAAATATGCCGAAAGCAGAAACACAAGCCTACATTCAGACCGCCTTGAAATGGATACAGTCCGAGATCGTTATCCTGAGGGGAAAATCCAGAGAATTCTCATCATCGGCGGTGGAGATGGAGCAGTGCAACTGTTAGATGTTCTGGCGAAAACGCCGGAGCAACAGGCGGTCGCTATCCTTGATGATAATCCTGAATTACGCGGAAAAAAAGTGAACGGGGTACCGGTCACCGGCGGTATTGACGTAGAGCAGATCGTTGCTTTGTATGAGCAGGATGAGTTTGACGCCGCCATTATTTCTATCAGCACAATCATAAAACTAAGAGCTGAGATTTTCGAGAAGCTCAAAAGCAGAGGGATCCCTTTTGCAAATATTATCCATCCCTCGGTTGTTAAAGGCTTCAACGTGAAGATGGGGGAAGGGAATGTAATTATGGCTTTTACACACCTAGGTGCCTGCGCCAGCTTGGGCGATAACAATTTTATCAGCGCCTATTGCAGTATTGAGCATCATAACGAAATGGGAAATCACTGCAGTTTTGGTCCAGGTGTCGTTACATCCAGCCGGGTAATCTTCGGAGATCAGGTACGTTGCGGCACTGGCATCTTTATCGAACCGAAAATCCATATCGGCGCTAAGGCTGTGATTGGCTCCGGATGCATCATCTGGCAGAATGTGCCCGACGGCGCTATTCTCAAATCAAAGCTCAATTATGTTGAACGTGCCAGCAATAAGAAGTAACCAGACAATAACTATGTGGGACGAAAATATGCAAACAGATATTACTGTAAAAAATGTAACCAGTAGCGAGAGAAAACAATCTTCCTATTTCACTCTACTAAAACCAGTTCTTGATTATTTCGTTGCAGCCATTTTACTCATTATTACATCTCCCTTGTTTCTGGTTGTTTCTATTGGGATTAAGTTACATTCCCCTGGTCCCGTTTTTTTCTATCAGAAACGCATAGGGAAAGATGGCAAACCATTTCGGATGATCAAATTCCGGTCCATGCGCGTTAATGCAGACTCCACTCCTCACAAGGAATACGTTCAGTCGCTTATCAAACAAAACACCCGACCGAGAGATCTGGGAAAAGAGACTCTCAAGTTAGAAGCGGAAGCAGACTCACGTATTACCGGATTAGGCAAATTCTTACGTTCATTCGGATTGGATGAATTGCCACAATTGATCAATGTTTTGAAGGGAGAGATGAGCATCGTTGGACCTCGCCCCTCTCTCGATTATGAACTCGAAGTATACGAAGAATGGCATAAGCAGCGCCTGGCAGTTCTTCCTGGAATCACGGGCGTCTGGCAGGTCACTGCACATAACTCTGTTCCGTTCAACGAAATGGTGCAGATTGATATGGATTACATTCAAAATGCAAGTCTCTGGCTCGACCTGAAGGTTATGTTGCTAACACCAATCGAAATGCTCAAGAAGAAGGGTTAACAAAATGGAAATCAGCTTGATCCCGCAGGATTTGAAATCACATCCAATGTCTCCAAATGGGGATGAGGTACAGACGATTCGCGTTGGCGTGATTGGATGCGGTTATTGGGGACCAAAATTGGCCCGCAACTTTCATGATCTCCCCGGAACCAGCCTGGGGGCCATCTCGGACATGCGACCGGATCGGCTCAACGAGATGAAACAACTATATCCGGAAACGCATACGACCCATAACCACCGGGACCTGCTGGGAGATGGCATCGATGCAGTTGCTATTGCTACCCCCGTTCACACGCACTATGCACTGGCTAAAGAAGCTCTTCTGGCTGGGAAACACGTATTTGTCGAAAAGCCGTTGGCATCTGGTTCGTCCCAGGCTATGGAACTTGTGGAAATCGCAGCTCAGAAGAACCTCACCTTGATGGTTGGGCACACGTTCGTATACAACCCAGCTGTAGAGGCAGTGCGCGAGATCGTCCTCTCGGGCCAGATGGGCAGTATTTATTACCTAAACTCTACACGCGCGAACCTTGGTCTGCTTCAGCCGGATATCAACGTGATGTGGGACCTCGCCCCTCATGATATTTCGATGCTCTCTTACATTTTGAACAGGCAGCCTTACTCGGTGAGCGCACGCGGGGCGACCTACGTGAATCAGTACCGCAATCTGCATGAAGTTGTTTACCTGAGCATCCTATTCGATGGAGGAATTATGGCAAATCTGCGGCTTAGCTGGCTAGATCCAGTTAAGCAACGATGCCTCACTATAGTTGGCAGCCAAAAGATGCTTGTTTATGACGATATTGCCGAAAACAAGGTAATCATTTTCGATAAGGGCGTGGATGTTCACCCTTACTCCGTTACCGAAGAACAGTTTCGCGCTTCTTATCGTCACGGTGAAGAGACGATTTACCCGATCACCTGGCGCGAGCCACTCCTGGTCGAGTGCGAGCACTTCGCCGATTGCATTCGAAATCAAAAACAGCCGCGTAGCAATGGTCAACAAGGGGTAAATGTGATCAAGGTGCTTGAGACCGCCCAGCGTTCGCTTCAGAACGGCGGCGTAGAACTAATTGTGGAGTATTAGAACCATGAATACTAAAGAAATGATAGCTTTTGTTGATCTTCATGCCCAGCACGCCCCCATTCTCGATGAAATCCATGCCGCAATAAATGAAATACTCTCGAATTCTTCGTTTATCGGCGGGACAGCAGTTTCCCAGTTCGAAGCCGAATTTGCCCAGTATTTAGGCGTTCAGGAAGTTATTGGGGTCGGAAATGGAACAGATGCACTTTGGCTGGCACTCGTCGCTAATGGGATTGGCCCCGGAGATGCCGTTATCACAGTTCCGAATACATTTATCGCAACGGCCGAAGGCATCACCCGAGCAGGTGCCCATCCACTGTTCGTCGACATCGATATTGAAACAGCCAATCTTTCGCCCGTGGCGCTGAATGAATTCCTGGCCAATCAATGCGCTGTTGATGATAATGGTCACCTTCGCCATGTCCAGTCAGGCACCCGGGTAGCAGCCGTGATGCCAGTACACCTGTACGGTCTTCCGGCCGATCTCTTGGCGATTTCAGAAATTTGCGAGCAACACCAGCTCACATTGATCGAAGATGCTTGCCAGGCGCACGGTGCCAAAATACGAGTGAATGGTGAATGGAAACGAGCAGGGACATTCGGTGCTGCCGCAGCCTTCAGTTTCTACCCGGGAAAAAATTTAGGCGCAATTGGCGATGCAGGAGCCGTGGTAACAAACAACCCTGAAGCCGCCGCAAAAATGCGCGAACTGCGCAGTCATGGGTCCAGTGAGAAATATATCCATACTACCCACGAGGGATGGAATGCCCGACTCGATGCAATCCAGGCAGCTGTGCTTTCGATCAAGTTACGTTATCTGGATGAATGGAATGAGTGCCGCTATCAGGCCGCTCAGTGGTATCGGCAAGGTCTGGCCGGATTACCAATTGAGCTACCTTATGAACCTGAAGATCACCAGCATGTCTATCATCTGTATGTAGTACGAACCGAACAACGAGACGAAGTGCGAAAAGCCCTGCTCGACTACGGGATTGAGACTGGTATTCATTATCCCATTCCTCTCCACCTGCAGCAGGCTTACAATTGGATGAACCTGCCTCTCGGCAGCTTCCCAAATGCTGAACGTTCTGCCCAGACAATTTTATCTCTGCCGATGCACCCTTACCTCAGCCAACAACAGGTGGAGCATGTATGCCAGGCGTTCAAATCAGTGCTATCTGATAAATAAAGCAGAAAAGAGAGATGGATATGGAACGACGTTTAATTTTACGATCCATGGCACGACGATGGTGGATATTCCTGGTGGTACTTCTGATCACCGTAGGAACCACTCTATTTCTAACCTTGCGAGAAACTCCCATATATAGAGCCAAGGCTACCTACGTTACGCGTTTGAGCGCTGAAATCACTGACGCGAAAACAGAGTCAACGGTTCTGGATAGCCTAAACAGATATGTGGAGCTGCAGGGAACCTATTCCGAAATCGCGATGAGCCAAGCGATCAAGCGACAGGCAGGCAAAAAAATTGGTATCACAGGCAGCGAGCTACGCAAGCTCTCGGTCAGCAGCCGGACTTTGCCAGGGTCTAGAATACTCGAAATATCAGTTCAAGGGGAAGATCCGCAGTTGATCCGTGATTTCACTACGGCTGTTGGGGAAGAAACAATGACGTATGTCAACAATCTTTACCCATCTTACGAACTTACCCTTTTAGATGACCCCAATGCTCCTAATACACCGATCAGCCCAAAAATCCCCTACAACTTAATTGTGGGCACTCTGCTAGGTGCATTTTTAGGAGCAATAGCTCTCTTGTTGTCCTCCTGGTTGCGCGGTGACTTTAAAGGGATCCAAGCTATTCAAAGCGATCAAGGAGAACCAAGCGCGCTCCTGCCACTGAAAAGCGAACTTGGGTTTCTCATGCAACAGTGTGAATTAATCCGCGCTGAGCTTAACGAGACTCGCGAGATCATCCATAATACAGAGAACGAGGCTAGGGCACTCCGTACTGTGCTGAACAACTGGTCAAAGAACGGTAGTTCACAGGGTAGAGGCAAGAAAACGGAAGTTCAGCCAGAAGAGCAAAATGAAACCGGCCACTTGGAACACGAATCCCCCAGCGAGTGAAATAATCGAAACAAGCCAGGAAGCAGGGACCACTCAGAACGAACAGAATATGCTCGTGACCGCAAAAGGCGGGGGTGTATTGTTGTTCGGCCGGCTGGTGACCTATGTTGCCCGCTTTGCCATCACCTTTGTTTTAGCCCGTCTCATGGGCGCAGAAAACTATGGCTTGTATAACCTGGCCATCTCAGCCGCTATGATTGCCGGTGCGATTTCGGTGTTTGGTCTGGATACAACCATGACGCGCTACATCGCAATTCTCAACGGCCGGAAGGACCGTCGCGGAGTATGGGGCGCCATTCAGATTGGGATCGGGGGAGCATTGCTCCTCAGTGTGTTGACCAGCACCGCACTGTTCTCACTTTCGTCTCTGATCGCAGAACATGCATTTCACGAATCTCGGCTTGCGCCGCTCCTGCAAATCGCCAGCCTGACCGTCCCCTTCCTTGCCATGAGCGATGTCCTGGCCGGGGCGACACGCGGCTTCAAGCGCATGTCAGACACAGTCATCGCCCAAAATATTGTCCAGCCAGTAATTCGCCTGGGTTTGATAATTCTGCTGGCTGCAGTTGGGTTCAGTACCCCGGTCGCGATCCTTATTTTTGGCTTGTCTGACCTATGCGCTTCCTTGGTTCTGTTGTATCTTCTCAACAAACGATTCAATCTGAAGCGGTCGCTGGCAACCGGAACGCGGAACCTGGGTGAGCTATTTGGGTTCACCCTCCCGCTCGGCCTGTCCGATTTGATGACGACTTTCCGTAGTTATCTGCAAACGCTTCTCATTGGCTCGTTAGATACGGTCCGCGGAGTTGGGGTGTTTTCCATCGCTAACCAGGTAAACCAAATTGGGAACATGTTTCATGCATCGATGAATCAATCCGCCCGGCCCTTGATCGCAGAACTCAGCGATCAAGGGAAACAACCCCAGGTTGAGCATATCTACCAGACAACAACTCGTTGGATGGTGACCTTAAATATGCCCATGATTCTGATCGTGACACTTTTTCCTGTACAAGTCATCTCTATTTTTGGCAAGAGCTTTCTAGAAGGTGCGCCCGCCCTAGCGATCATGGGGCTGGTTAATCTATTCAATGTAGCGACGGGTATGTGCGGGACGATCCTTGATATGACGGGACACACGCGCATGAAATTGTTCAATACAATCATACGGGTCAGTGTTGCCATTCTCGCCAATTTCCTGCTTATCCCTCGCTTTGGGGTTACCGGAGCCGCCATTGCAGCCCTTATTCATGAGGTAATTGCCAATGTGCTGCCCATGATCCAGTTGTGGTTCCTTTACCGCATTCTTCCCTACAACCCGCATATCCTGAAGCCACTTGCTGCTGGAGTGCTTGCCGCCGGTGGAGCTCTGGTTATGCGTACCTGGCTACCCAGTTCAGGTAACCTGTTACTCACTATTCTTCATATGTTGGTGACGCTGGCCATATATGCGGCAGTGGTTCAACGATTTGGGCTGTCATCAGAAGAGCTCATGGTAGTTAACCGGATACGCCGCCGAGTAGGCACGCTGCTTTCGCGGCTCACGCCATCGTAATACTCCTATACACGAAAAACAGTCGGCGATTAAAACAGAGAGGTTTGTTTATGATCATTAGCCATAAGTACAAGTATGTGTTTGTTGAATATCCGCGCACAGGAACTACGGCTGTTAGCAACGAATTGTGCCAGAACTATTCTGGCAAGCGCATCCTACGCAAGCACAGCACCTACCAGGAGTTTCTGAAGATCGCTTCGCCAGAAGAGAAGAAATACTTCGTCTTTACCAGTGTCCGCAATCCACTCGACGACGCGGTTAGCCACTATTTCAAACTCAGAACGGATCATCGCGATCGCTATACCAATCGAAAGAAAGTGCGTAATGGAAAGCGTCTGGCAGAATATTTCGATGCGTATATTTTTCGATATATCCAAAACCATGATGTTGATTTTCCAACCTACTTCCGCAGGTTTTATGTAATTCCCCACAACACTTGGTCGACCATATCGATCAAGCGCTACAACCACATCATGCGCTTCGAGAGCTTGCCGGAAGATTTCGCTCATGTGCTGAAGCTTCTGGGGATTGATCCGGTCCGTCCTCTACCGCAGCGTAATGTAACCGGCGAGCGGAAGAAGGAATACTGGATGTACTACACGCCGGAGATCATTCCGCGGGCAAGGCGTATCTTTGGGCCGTTTATGAAGCAGTGGGGATACGAATTCCCGAAAGAATGGGGCGAACAGCCCATCTCGTTCTGGAACCAGATGGAATATAAGTTTTTCACTTTATTCCGCCGGGTATACTGGAGCGTCCTACGCGAGCACATTTAAAAGGATAGCAGAACCGCATGCAAACGCAACAAACGCGAGTCAATATGATCGGAGCCTGGCTGTCGCAGGTGACCGGCATCCGCCGGATGGGTGAGACCGGCGGGCCAACTACCTTATCCACGTGGCTTCCGCTGGTAGTAGGGGGAATCCTTGGGATCCTAGGCGCGTACCTCCTCATCCAGCAGAACGTGGTGGCATTGCTTGCGATCTTGCTGATCGTGCCCATGCTGCTACTATTCTTCTACTATCCCTTCATCACCGTTATCATCTGGCTACTGGTATTCCCATTTTTCCTGAGCGAAGTTCTGCCCGGGGCGCGACCCCTATACTGGCTGCTCCACCGGGCGATGATCCCAGGTGCACTGTTAGCGTTGCTTGGACTATCAATCCTTGGGATTCGGAAGATTAAAAACGTGCGCTTCGGGCTCGTGGATGGCGTGATGCTCGCATACCTGGTGCTTTGTGTCTGCAATATTCTCCTGCTTACTGCCAGGCCAAATTCGCAGCTTATCCATCTCTATGACCGTATTTTCGTGCCGTTCTGTATGTACTGGCTGATCCGCGTGACCCGGCCTGGTCAAATGGACTTGGAACGGCTTGCCCCCGTAGCCTTCATCATCATTTTTTCACAGGGAACCATTGGAATCCTTAGTTGGTTTGCACCGGGGGTCCTGCCACCTAAATGGTTAGGCCGGTTAGGCGAACGAACCGTGGGCACCTTTGGGAACCCGGCGGTTTTCACGACCACATTGCTTTTTGCTGTGGTGATCCTAACGGAGACATTGTGGCGCGGCTCTAACCGAAAAAAATTGCAAATGGCCGTGTCTTTTCTGACAGTAGCATTTGCGTTCTTCCTCGTATTTTTCTCGTTCTCGCGGGGCAGTTGGTTAGGTGCCCTCCCGGTCTGGCTTGGGCTGTACATTCTCCACCCCAAGTGGATGAGGCGCTTGAGCCTGGTGGGCTCAATTGCACTCGTTCCCCTATTGGCGCTGGGTCCGCTGGCTGAATATTCCTCATTTGCTTCAGAGCGCCTGTTTACGGAAACTACAGCCGAGGGTCGCGTAATCGGGGGAGCGGCAACCTTCCGGATGATCCAGGAAAGACCAGTTTTTGGCTGGGGCTATCGCAACCATGAGCTTTACGACGAGCAATTCCGTGACCGTGTGATGGGGCTTGTAGACAGCAAAGAGCAGAGTTCACACAACACCTACCTGCTGATTGCCGCCGAGATGGGCATCCCAGGATTGATTCTGTACTACCTTCCAATCGGCTTGCTCCTATATCTAACCATAAAGTACTGGCACAGGCTGCCAGACACCCGGATCTGGAGCAGATCTCTTGTGCTGATGCTCTGGCTGTTGATCGTTGACCATGTCATAGTCGGGCTATTCACTGATATGATTCAGTCCCCTTTCTTTAACACAACCATCTGGTGGCTGGCACTTGGACTGATTGCAAATGCCATCGATGCAGGCAGGAATTCTACAGTTACGTCACAAAGTAAGCAACTGCAAACAATTGGATAGCTCATGACTACTCAAGAAATGATTCTCCCCAAACAAAACGACGCTTCTTTCGAAGCTACAAAGCAGACTGATGTATCTTCTGGTTATATCTTTATTGTTGGACTCAGCCGCAGTGGAACAACGCTTATGCGGAATGTCCTCAACCAATCCGATTGGATTGCGATTTCACGCGAAAATCATTTTCTGGGGCACCTGATTGGCGCGGAGGGCATGCGGCAGAAGTTCCGCAAGTTTGGTGATCTATCAATCGATCAGAATGTACATAATCTGGTGGACCATCTATACTCTGGCGGATCAGAGCGCAGCTCATGGTTCCGCAAGGCTAGTTCGCATTGGCGCTGGATCACCCGGCGGGTAGATAAGCAAGAATTTACTCAAAAACTACTGGAAACAGACCGCAGCGAGCGTGCCTTTTTTATACTTTTGATGCAGTTGTTTGCTGATAAAAAAGGGAAGCCCATTATGGGTGAAAAAACGCCTGCGCACTTTCGTTATGTCGAAACACTGCTGAACTGGTTTCCGGAAGCAAAGATCATTCACATGATGCGTGATCCGAGGGGTATTTTTGTTTCCGAATGGCGCAGGCGGCAGAAAGAGGCGCAATCATTCCCCTACCGACAGCTAAAGCAATTACCGTTTCTGATGAAACTAGTCATATTGCTTCAGACAACTATCACTTGGCGCGAAGGCGCGCGGCGCTGTCGAGAAAATCAGAACAAATATCCTCTAAATTACTACACGCAGCGTTTCGAGGGCCTTGTCAGTGATCCAGAAGTACAAGTGAAAGAACTCTGTGCCTTTATTGGCGTGCCTTTTCAGCCTGCTATGCTGGAACAGACCGTAGTCAGCATGGGTTTTCAGGAAAAACAAACGGGTTTCGATTCTGGTGCCGCGAATCGTTGGAAGAAGCATATCACACCCTGGATCGATGCCTGGTTCCGCTTCTGGCTTAGGGAAGATATGGAAATCTTTGGGTACTCTAAATGAAAGATAGAACAGCCAGCCTTCAACCAGAGAACCCTCCGCGTGGACCGATTTTTATTGGCGGTTTGGATCGCTGCGGAAAAACGACTATGCAGGCGTTTCTCTCTTCACATCCAAACATTGCCATTCCCGCAGTCGGTTCAAATTTCTGGTCATACTTTTACGGTCAATACGGTGACTTGAGTGTCCCCGAGAACTTTGAGCGTTGCCTGACGGCATTGATGCATTATAAGCATGCCCTCTACCTACAGCCTGATTCTGAGCGAATCCGCAAAGAGTTCTGGCAGGGATCACCAACCTATGCGAGATTATTTGGCTTACTCCATCAGCATTATGCGGAACGAGCAGGGAAAACCCGCTGGGGCGACCAGACTGGTCTGATCGAACGCTACGCTGATCAGGTATTAGCTGCCTACCCTGGAGCCAAAATGATCCATATGATTCGTGATCCGCGCGATCGTTATGAGGCGTCAATTGCCATGTGGCCAAACGGCAAAGGCCGCTGCGGGGGCGCGACTGCGCGCTGGAAATATTCGGTCGCCCTGATGAGACGAAACCTTTCCTCTCATCCAGACCGCTACTTACCCGTACAATATGAGAAGCTAGTTCGTCAGCCGGAAGAGACACTGCGCAGCGTTTGTGAATTTATCGGAGAAACCTACACTCCAGCAATGTTAACAATGGATGGATCTCCAGGTCACCGTGAAAAACTGGTTCAGAATGCCGAAACTTCTGAGCAACCTCTTTCCGAAAAATATATCGGAAGGTTCCGGCAATACATTCCAAAAAAAGAAATCGTCTTTATCCAGCAGTATGCCAGAGATGAAATGCGACAGTTGGGGTATGCGCTTGAGCCAATCCGGTTCTCTCTCAAAGAACGGGTTCAGTATGAAACTTGGACGCGACCAACCAACCTAGTCCGCATGATCAGCTGGCTGCTGGTGGAGTCCCTGCATCAGCGGTTCCCACGCCTGGCTGGCAGGCGGCCCTCAGAAGCGATGGTATTGCGATCTGGCAAAACCGGGAAGGTAAAACCCGCTACTTCAGCACGCCAGGGAGAAGGGTAAACCTGTGGAGACCGGTCCCATTTTTATCGGTGGATTAGATCAGTCAGGGAAAACTCCCCTCCGACGGATGCTCTCCGCCCACCCTGAACTCCTATTGACCCGCAGAACGTATATGTGGTCGCGCTTCTATGAACAATTTGGTTCTCTTTCCAACCCCGCGAATCTGGAGCGCTGTCTTTCAGCAATGCTGACTCTGAAAGCCATCCAAGAAATGCATCCTGATCCCCAGCAGATCCGTCGCGAGTTTATTCAGGGTCCACAAACGTATGCCCGACTGTTTGAACTATTTCACCGCCAGAATTTGAAACGTGCCGGAAAGCGCCGCTGGGGTGACCAGCTCGGGTTAGTGGAACGATTTGCAGACCTTATTTTCTCTTCTTATCCTGACGCCAAAATGATCCACATGATTCGTGATCCGCGCGACCAATCGGCAGAAGGCACGGACAAGAAACACCGGAGTCGTGGCAAAAGTGGGTGGTTAACAGCGCGCTGGAAGTTTTCAGCTCATCTGGCTCAGCACAACTCACGGCGCTATAACAAGCGTTACTTAGTGGTACGCTATGAGGACCTGATGCAAGACACTGAGAAGGTGCTGCGCAGAATATGTACTTTCCTCAATGAAGATTATCTGCCTGCGATGCTCGACGTTCTTAATAATGCACCAAACATAGATGAAGAGGAACAGGTAGAGAACCATGAGTACCACCCACAAACCGGCGCGAGTACAATAAAAACACAAATTACATTTACTCAATTATTCGCCAGGCGCGATCTGATTGATTTGGGATATACCGTCAAACCGGTGGCTCTTTCAGCCGGGGAGCGAATTAAGTTTTCTATGATTGATCTCCCGGCCAACCTGGCGGGTATGATCGCCTGGAATCTGACCGAAGGGAAACAGTTCCTTCGTTCGGGAGCCAAAAAGGAGATTTGATATACTATGGATAGCCGGCCCATTTTTATCGGGGGAGTCGAAAGAAGTGGAACTAGTTTGCTTTATGCCCTGCTAGCATCTCATCCGAATATTGCTATGACCCGGCGAACCAACCTGTGGCCGTTTTTCTATCAACAGTTCGGGGATCTCAACAAGCGCGAAAATCTGGATCGCTGCCTGTCTATGATGAAGCAGTATAGGCGCCTGCGGATCATGAACCCTGACTATGAGCGCATCGAACAACAGCTCAGGCAGGGCAGTGCAGATTATATAAAACTGTTCACGCTGATCTGGGATCAGTATGCTGAGAAATTAGGAAAACCGCGCTGGGGTGACAAATCGTTGAACACCGAGCGCTACGCTGATGTGATCTTCAAGGCGTATCCGGATGCACGCATCCTTCACATCGTACGCGATCCACGCGACCGTTACGCTTCGGCCTTGAAGCGTTGGAAGGTGATCCGGGGCGGGGTCGGATCAGGAGCCGGCATGTGGCTGGAGTCGGTGCGCGTTGGTTACCGTAATATGCGTAAGTATCCGGGACAGTACCGCTTCGTCCGCTACGAAAGCCTGGCGGCGGAGCCAGAGAAGCTGATGCGCGAAATTTGCGACTTTATCGGTGAGACGTATGACCCTGTGATGCTTTCGATGCGCGGCGCCGAGGCATTCCGCGACGACGGCGGCAATAGCTCATTCGAACAACACGAGCCGGGCTCCATCTCGACACGCTCCGTCGGGCGCTACCGCAAATACCTGACCCCACGCTGGATCGCTTTTATTCAGGCCGCTGCAGGTCGGGAAATGAAAGCATTGGACTATCCCCTGGACGATCTCCACCTTTCTGCCCGCGAACGGTTGCTGTTTACCTCAATGGACCTGCCACTGAACGCCGCTCGCCTGACGGCCTGGCGCTGGAGAGAAGCCTATCTGGATCGGGTTGGTCGCCCGATTCCCGAATCGCGGCTTGTGACCGACGTAGGAGCCGGGCAGGCAGAGGTCATGGGGTTATAACCCGAGAGAATTTCATGCACAGCCTCGATCACATCTTCATCGTGGGTCACGGGCGAACGGGCTCAACGCTCACCCGCCACATCCTAAACAGTTCAGACTGCATCGGACTTGGAGGCGAGTCGCACTATCTGATCGATAGCGCCACCCTGGGCATTCAGTCCCGGCCTAGCATGCGCAAACAGCTGGCGCGGGTCGGTAACCTTGCCACCGACGAAGGCGTCAGGAAGGTGGTGGATCACCTGTTCACCATTCGCGAGCGACGTTTCATGTTCTGGAATTTCAGTGCCAAAGAGGTCGACCGAGAAGCCTTCCTGCGCCGGCTGCTGGCCATAGACCCCGCAGAGCGCGAGCGTGGCCTGTTCGAACTGGCGATGGATATCCACGCCGCCGGCCGCCCTGTGGGAGGCGAAAAAACCCCAGCGCACGTCTTTTTTGTCCCGCAACTTCTAGAGTGGTTTCCCAACGCGAAAATCATACACACCTTCCGCGATCCACGGGCTATTTATGCATCCCGTAAAAAGAAATCTGAGAGTGCAGGCCGCCGCCCAGGCAAAGCTGGGTTGCGACGGCTGGGCGTGGCATTCCAACTGGCTTCCAGCCTGCATGTTATCGCGAATTGGCAGCGGATAGAGAAATATCATCGGCGCTACCAGGAGCGGTTCCCAGGGCGTTATACCCTGTTGAAGTACGAAGACCTGGTGCTGGAACCGCAAGCTACACTCGAGAGATTGTGCCGCTTCCTCGACGTCCCTCTGACAGAGACTATGCTCCAGCAGACGGTGATCAATTCGAGCTTCCTGCCCGATGGAGCGGCCGGATTCGAAATAGGGGCGATCACACGCTGGCGAAAGCACATGGACCCGCTTGTTCAGAGCTGGTTCAAGTTCTGGCTTGGACCTCAACTACGCGAATACGGATACGAGTCGTGAACGAAACAACTATCGTCGAAAAGCCACTGGCTGAGTCAGCCAGTCTAGCCGAGATACCAGCCCGGTTATTTGCGGCGCTCAACCAGTCCGGGGTACGCTACTGCAACTGGAAGAGCCGGATCCGCATCCCCGATGGGCTTGAAGGCCGCACAGACCTGGACCTGCTGGTTGACCCGCGCGACATTACAGCTTTTCAGGAAATCCTGTCGGCACACGAGGTGAAACAGTTTCGCGCCGCGCCTGGCAAGGCATACCCCGGTATCGAGAATTACCTGGGGTTCGACCCCGGCACTGGCAGGCTATTCCATCTGCATGTCCATTATCAGCTCGTCTTAGGCGAGCAGTATGTAAAAAATTACCATTTGCCGATTGAACAAGATTTCTTAAACAACACTACTTTGCAGTGTAACGTCAAAATACCGCGTCCCGAAGTTGAATTGATTGTTTTTGTTGTGCGCTCCTTATTGAAATACCGTGATCGGGATGGCATTAAGGAAATCGCGCGGTCTATCCTAAAGAGACAAAAAACAGGCACAGGCGGTTTCCCTGCGGGTGTTATACGAGAGGCTAGATGGCTTTTGGACTTGACATCATTACAACAGGTGCGGGATCAGCTTCAGCAATGGCAAGATGTTATTCCTGCGGATGTTGTGATTGAGCTCCTGCAAAGCCTGAAGAATAAAACGCTGACAGGTTCTCAGATCCTGCGTTTACGTAAGTTACTTCGGAACGCCCTGCTATCGCATCAACGTGAAAGCCGGGAAAGAGTAACGCTGCGCTACTTCCGAGAGGACTGGCGGCGGAAAAGGAAAATCTTCAAGCCGCGCATTCAAAAGAAGATGACCCGCCCGCAAGGTGGAGTGCGAATTGCCTTCATAGGCACCGACGGCGCTGGGAAATCCACCGTAATTCAACAGATCCAAAAATGGCTATCTTGGCGGATGAGCGTTAGGACCTATTACATGGGAAAGTCAAGGTCACTGCTGGCAACCCAATTTGCCAAAAGAGTCACCTCCCTTTCGCGCAGCGTTTTTTCTGGTTGCAGCCGTTTATTCGGAAAAGGCAGTCTGATTACTCATCTGGCCAGGTGGAATCAACGCTTCTGGGAAAACATTTCCTTTTTAGCTGAAGGCTGGGAACGGAATCAGCAATTTCAACAAAGTATGCTGGAATCTGAAGCAGGATGCATAGTGCTCTATGACCGTTATCCTTTAAAAGATGTGCGGATGTTCGATCGTCCCGTCGATGGTCCAAGGATTGCGACAGAATGGAACGGAAGGGCAAGTGGGTTGGAACGCCGACTTGCAAGAATAGAGGAAGACCTGTACCAGCAAATCACCATTCCTGACCGTATTATTGCTCTGCGCGTCCATCCAGAGACCTCCCGCGTACGCAAACCGGATCACGATTATGAGACGATCCTCCAAAAAGCAGGGGCAATTGACCAGGCAATATTGACCGTCCCCGGTCTCATGGTCATCCAAGCTGATGCCCCCATTGAACAAGTGGTTCAGCAGGTGAAATCAATTATTTGGGATTGCTTGTAATGTGGATCGAATTTCTCGGCGGCGTCGGATCAGGGAAATCAAGCCTGGCAACGGCACTCAGGGAACGCTTGAATACGGCTGAATTCCCGGTGAGTTCGCCTCAGCAACTACTCGATATCCGCCTTGCACAAGCTCTTCCAGGAGCCATCCGCTACGGACGTTCACAGAAAATCGCAAGACGAGCCTTATTGACTGGATACCAGGCACGTTTCTCTTTGAAACACCCAAAACTGGTATGGCAAGCGTGGAATGCAAGCCAAAACCTTCGTAATCTACCTGGCTGGCACCGTAATATTATCTTCCATCTTTTTTTTGAAGTCGCAGGCTGGTATGAAGCTGTGCCTTACAGAGTACCGCCCAAGCGTATAGTTGTAGTTGATGAAGGGCTAGCTCACCGGTCCATTAACTTGTTTGCGTGGCAGAACAGAGATCTTGATGCAGGAGAGATTCAGGCGTACATTGAGAATCTGCCTAAGGTTGTGCTGACTATTCTGGTCTGCGCGCCAGTGCAGGACTGTCTGGAACGTGCATATAATCGTGGTCTCCCGCTGCGTCTCCGTGGAAAAGATCCCCAAACCGTTCGTCGTTTTGTTGAAAACTCTCACACAGTTGCATTGCTGGCCGGAAACGCTTTAACTTCTAGGGGAAGTCCCGTGATCGAAATAGATAATAGTTTGGGACTGGAGCAATCCATTACAACGCTTTGCAGGCAGATCACCGAAACGCCCATGTTTCAAAAATACTTCACAAAACAATACCAGACGGCCTTTTCGTAAACGGCTGAAGATGAAACGTAACCCTATGAATTCAATACCAATTTTCTGGGTCAAAGCCGGACTTCAACTCCCTCGCCCGGATCGTCTGAATTTGAAATCTGTTTTCACCGCTAACAAGCTCTCGAGGGAAGATGAACAATGGATCTCGGCGCTTGTATCCACTTATGGATTATCACTTTTACAACCGGCAAAAAAATTGGAAACGGATGGCAGGAGCAACAATTGGGTCTTAATAACGAACAAGGGAAAGAAAATCCTCAAAAAGTATAAGCCATCGGTAGAAGCAGAGCAGATTCTCCACGAGCATGCCATACTCTCTCAACTCGCCCTGTTTCAGTTCCCTGCCCCTCGCCTCAACAAGAATCTTCACAGCGAGACGCTTACCCTTATCGAGAATAGCCGGTTTGCAATGTTCGATTTTCTGGATGGCTACTTTCAATACCACGAGCAGATTTATTTTCCGAATCAAACCAATACATTCCTCGAATTAGCGGCACTATCTCTAGCATCTCTCCACGAATCGCTCCGTGATTTCACTCCTGTTGGGAAAAATCCAAACGGCTTTATTTCAAAAGAAGGTCCACGATGGCTGGGCTTGAATTGGTATCTGGAAAAACTAACGGCTAACAAACAACAAACTCAGGAAAGCTTAAAGGGAAGCTTAGGGTACGAACTTAATATGATCCACAGCCGTGGAAAGTGGATTGAAGACCGCTTGAGTGTGTTGGACGAGATCTTAACGACTGCCCCGCTAGACCGAGTCATTATCCATGGAGATTACGGACCATACAATCTGCTTTTCAAAAATGGCAAACCTGTGGTGATAATTGATTTTGAGCTTGCCCGGTTGGACTGGCGGCTAACAGACCTAGCTACTTCCATGAACACCTTTACAAGAAACCGGATGGGCTTTCAACAAAAGAAAATGCGTCGATTCATTCAGGCTTATCAGAGCGCATCAAATGTAGGTACTGAACAACTTGATTACCTGCCAGTCGTTTGGGAGTATCTATCTCTACGACGGCTAATTGTCTGCTGGAGTAGGGCTTTGGAAACCGGTCAGACGAAATGGCTGGTGGAATCCTTAGACCGTATCCAGATTATTGATTGGATCACTATGCATAAGAGTGACATGCTGAAATTGGTTACCCGTTGAACAGGAGAGAATACAAATGAGCCAAAGTTTCATTAGTGGAATATATTCATCACTAACTCAAACCGATTCCAAGACTGCAAATCAAAGCTTGGCCGAGCAGGTACGATCAAAAGCGCGTCTGGTAAAGAGTTATATCCGTTCCTATCGTTGGGCTCGTGAAAAGAAAGAGAGCTTTCACGATGTTCAACACTACTGCCTATTCGTAGGACATGCCAGAAGCGGAGGCAGCCTGCTGGGTGCGTTAGTCGATGCTCACCCGAACGCGGTCATCGCTGATGAGGTTGACATTTTTCCTTATCTCGAGGCGGGTTTCGAGCGTGAGCAAGTGTTTCATATCCTTCTAGAGCGCTCCCAACATCAAGCCAAGCAGGGACGTTCAAAGGCTGGGCGCGAGACACAACATTCGTTTTTTGTATCGGGGCAATGGCAGGGACGCTACGAGACCTTGCAGGTAATCGGCAATCGAAAAGCGGGAATCTCTACCCAGCACCTACGGCAAAACCCAAATTCGTACAACCAATTACGGCGTCTACTGGGGGGAAAAATCAACTTGAAAGTCATCTTCTCCGTCCGTAATCCATTTGATACAGTCAGCACCATGAATATCCGCAGTGGCCGTGACATAGTAAATGGCATTGACGCGTATTTTTCTAACTGCGAAACAATTGAGGTACTTCGCAGGAGCCTGCCGTCTACAGATTTTCTGGCAGTTCGGCATGAAACTCTCCTTGCAAACCCGGCAAATGAACTCCGGCAAATCTGCCAATTTTTGGCGCTGCCCGCTCTGCCTGATTACATTGAGGCATGCTCGAGCATTCTCTATCGGGCCCCCTCACGCAGTCGGAACAAAGTCAATTGGTCTCCTGAGTTAGTGGAAACCGTCAAAACCCGGATTGGGCAGTTTGAGTTCTTACAAGGCTATTCGTTTGAAGACTAAATATACATTGGATAGGAAGGGTTACTATGAGTGATCGTGTATTAATCATTGGATTAGACGGAGCAACCTGGACGGTGCTCTTACCCTGGATGGAAGACGGGTCGTTGCCAAACCTGGCCCGGTTGCGTGCCGAAGGTTCCTGGGGCGATTTGATGTCTACCATTCCACCGTTAACTGCTCCAGCATGGAGCACATTTCTAACCGGTAAGAATCCGGGTAAGCATGGGGTATTCCACTTTATCCCACTCGATGACGCTGCTGAAACGGAAGACATACAACAGAAAGCCGATAAAATCGACGTGGTGGATGC